>NZ_JBNAGB010000001.1:413714-618781 GCF_049800975.1 Sagittula sp. S175 | reverse complement strand
AAAGATCACCGGCGCATCGTTCGTCCCGGCGATCACGATCCGAAAGGTCTGGTCGAAGGAGGTGTTGTTCGCCGCCCCGCTGCTGTCCACCACCCGCAAAAGCGTGGCCAGCGTCAGCGACTCGCCATGCGCCAGCTGGTCCAGCAGCAACGTGGCAGGCAGGTCCAGCGACCACGACCCGTCCGCGCCAAAGCTCAGCCCGTCGATGATCACCGCCTCGGTTGCCGCGTCAAAGGGCGAGGGGCCCATGCCACCTTCGCCATCGCGGAAGGTCAGTTGTGGCATGTCGACCGGGGTCACATGCGTGTCGTTCAGGTCCAGATCGTCCCATGTCACCTGACCCGAGGCGAACAGCGGCGCAGGATCCACCGCTTCGTTCAGGATCACCTCGACCGGGGCCGAGGTGATGGCCGGACGGTCATTCGTGCCGGTGAGGGTGAACTGCACCACATCCGTCGCCACCGCCCCGGCACTGTCCGTCGCCGTGATCGTGTAGGACCAAGTGACCGTCTCGCCCTCGGACAGGAAATCCAGAACGGCGGTCGCGTCATAGGTCCAGGGGACGCTGCCCGGTGCCATCGGCCCCGTGGCCCCCAGCGAGAATCCCGCCACCAGCGTATCCGCCAGCAACGCCTTCAGCGTCCCGCCGCTCCAGACCATGTCGTCGTTCGAGGCAACCGACAGCGCGATCAGGTCGCCGCTGTCGATATCGTCAAAGCTCACCACCCCGGTGTCGGACAGCGTCTGGTTCTGCGCGTCCAGCGCCTCGACAAAACCGGTCGCGGGCGTGGCCGAGACCGTCGGCGCATCGTTCGTCCCGCTGACCGTGACCGTCACATGGGCCACCGCCGTCGCGCCCTGCGCGTCCGTCGCCGTCACCTCGACCACCACGTCCCGCGTCTGGCCAACCCCGAGGTCCTGGAAATCCGCCAGCGGGTCAAAGACCAGATCGGTCCCCACAACGCTGGCCGACCCTTCGGAGGGCGCGCCGGTCACCGTGTAGACCAGCGTCGTGCCATCATGCTCGCTGTCGATGTCATCCCCCAGCGCCGTCAGGTCCAGCAGCACCGCCGGGCCATCCTCCTCGGCCAGCATCGCGCCATCCATCAGCGTCGGCGCGTCGTTCTCGCCGGTGACGGTCACCACGACCTCGCGCGTGACCAGACCGCCTTCGCCATCGTCCAGAACGATGGTCACGGTCACCTCCGCCGTCTCCCCGACCGAGAGCCACTCGAATTCACCGTTGGTGTCGAACACCAGCGTGTACCGGTCCGCCGGGATGCAGCCATCGTCGCTGCCCGTCACCTCAGTATAGCTGACCAGCCCCGCCGAGGCTGTGATGCTGTCCACGACCACCGCGTCGCCGTCGAAGTCGTAGACCTCCATGTCAAAGGCCACCGTGCCGCTCTCGGTCACGGTCTGGTCCGCGACACTGACAACGGGAATGTTGTTCGTGCCGTCGAGCAGCAGCACGTAATCGCCAAATACGATCTGCTCGATCCCGTCGAGACTGTCCGTCCCTTCGGCCCCGGTCAGATCAGTGACGGTCAGCCGGTCGCCCCAGCCGCAATGGAAATACCCGCCGTTGTGGCCATAGCCATGCCCGCGCCCATGCTCTTCGTGGCCGCGCCCGTGGCCCTCGTGGCCCGGATCCTCATGGCCACGCTTCTTGTCCTTCTTGCTTCCGGCATGGCCGTGGTGATGGCCCCGGTCGTCGTCCCGCCCGCAGCTGTCGGCACAGCTGCCGGTAAAGCAGATCTCGAAATCCAGGATCGATCCCGCGTAGATCACCGTGTCGAAACCGGACCCGCCCGAGATCGTGTCATCCCCCGCGCCCCCCTGCGCTGTGTCGTCGCCACAGCCAAGGTCGATCTCATCGTCACCCGCGCCCCCCGTCACAAGGTCGTTGCCGCTGTCCGCGTCGATCCGGTCGTCGCCTGCGCCGCCGTCCACGACGTCATCGCCCGAACCCGCCTCGATCCCATCGTCGCCCGCGCCCCCCAACAGGGTATCGTTGCCCTGGCCGCCGTCGATGCAGTCGTCGCCGTCACCGCCATCGACACTATCATCGCCCTTGTCCGCGTCGATCCGGTCATCGCCCGCACCGCCCAGCACGGTGTCATCGCCCTTGCCAGCCTCCACCCGGTCGTCACCGTCCCCGGCATCCACACTGTCGTCGCCCTTGCCGGTTCGGATGCGGTCGTCAAAGGCAGAGCTCGTGACCGTGTCATCGCCGGACTGCGTGTTGATCCGCTGCCCGCGCGTGGCGTCCGAGACATCGATCTCGACGTCCTTGTTGCCGGATTTGTCGCCGGATTTTCCGTCGGAATCGCAGCCAGAATCGGACTGCCCGCCAAGGCGGCCAAAGCGCGAGAAATTCATGGTGTCCCCCCAAGAACCTAAAATGGTCACTTCTATACATTCGAAAGGGTACATACCTCATCCGTTCAGGTGAACCGCAAATTTCGATGGCGCCTTTCGGACTGCGGAGCGTCCTGATTTTTCGAAGAAAAATCGCACCACCCGGAACGAGGCCGCACCGCTTCCGATGCAACAGCCACGCCAGCCATATCAGACGAATCGCCATGCGCCCTTCCGGGTGAAGCGGTTGCTTTCACCAGCGAATCCTGTCTAGTCTCGCTTGCGGGATAGATTCCCGGGGGGATAAACGATGAAGAGCGAACTGACGGTTCGCCTGGCCGCGCGGCTGTCTGCCCTGCGCGCGGCCCGCGGTTGGACATTGGACCAGCTGGCCTCGGCCAGCGGGGTGTCGCGCGCGGCCCTGTCGCGCCTCGAAAACGCCGAGGTCAGCCCCTCGGCCGATGTCCTCTACCGTCTCGCTGCCGCTCACGAGATGACCCTCTCACGCTTGATGTCGATGATGGAAGACGGCTTTGCCGCACAGGTGAAACGCGACGACCAGCCGCTCTGGCGCGACGGCGAAACCGGTCTTTCCCGCCGGATCGTATCACCTGCCGCCCCGGCGCTGGCGGGCGAGGTCGTGGAATGCAAGATCACGCCGGGCACGCATTGGGTGCAGGAGGCCCCGGACGTCCCGGGCCAGGAACACCACCTCGTCATGTTGACAGGCTACATGCATGCAGTGGTAGACGGCGAGGCACATTACCTGGCCCCCGGCGACACCTTGCGCTACCGCGAACACGGCGAGACGCGCTTCGTGACGGCGAAGGGGCAGGGCGCCAAGTTCATGCTTTGCCGCATCAGTGGCTGAGTGGTCCCACTGGGTTCCGCCTTCGCTTCGCTCAGACGGCCGGCGCTCGGCTGACGCCTCGCGCCGTCGGAGGCTCTGCCTCCGAACCTCCGCGGTATTTTCTTCAAGATGAAGGAACGAGCGCCTTTCTTTCCTTCATCTTGACCCAAATACCCTCGGAGGGGTCCGGGGAGGCAGAGCCTCCCCGGCGGGGGGGGGGGGGGGGCGCCGCCCCCCCCCCCCCCCGGGCGCGTGCAAGGCACGCGCCGGTCGCCTGAGCGTAGCGAAGGCGAAACCTCAGCAGTTCGGCACGTTCACCGCCAGCCCGCCCAGCGAGGTTTCCTTGTACTTTTCGTGCATGTCGTGGCCGGTCTGGCGCATGGTCTCGATCGCGGCATCCAGCGGTACGAAATGCGTGCCGTCGCCGCGAATGGCCAGCGAGGCCGCCGAGACCGCCTTGATCGCTCCCAAACCATTACGCTCGATGCAGGGCACCTGCACGAGGCCTTTCACCGGGTCGCAGGTCATCCCCAGATGATGCTCCAGCGCGATTTCCGCCGCGTTCTCCACCTGCTCCGGCGTGCCGCCCATCACGGCGCAGAGCCCCGCCGCCGCCATGGCCGAGGCGCTGCCAACCTCCGCCTGGCACCCGGCCTCGGCACCCGAGATCGAGGCGTTGTACTTCACCAGCCCGCCGATCGCTGCCGCCGTCAGCAAAAAGTCCGGGATCTTCGCCCGCGTCGCCCCCGGCACGTGGTCCAGCCAGTAGCGGATCACCGCCGGCACCACGCCCGCCGCGCCATTCGTCGGGGCCGTCACCACTTGGCCGCCCGCCGCGTTCTCCTCGTTCACCGCCATGGCGTAGACGCTCATCCAGTCGTTGCACACATGCGGCGCCGACTGGTTCAGCCCGCGCTCCGCCAGCAACTGCTCGTGGATGCGCCGCGCCCGCCGTTTCACGCCCAGACCACCGGGCAAAATCCCATCCCCTTCAAGCCCGCGATTGATGCAGCCTTCCATGACCTCCCAGAGCCGGGCGATGCCGTCGTCCAGCCTGGCCGCGCCGCCCCGAGACACCTCGTTCGCCCGCTTCATCTGCGCCACGGTCTTGCCCGAGATGCTGGCCATCTCCAGCATCTCCGCCGCCGACTTGAACGGGTAGGGCACCGCAGGGCCGTCATCGGTATCCTTGCCCGCCGCCAGTTCATCGGCGGTCAACACGAAACCGCCGCCCACCGAATAATACGTCTCCTGCAGGATCACGTCACCCTGCGCGTCCAGCGCCTCCAGCAGCATGCCATTGGCGTGCCCCGGCAAGGCGGGGCCGAAATCGAACCGCAGGTCCGCGCCGGGATCAAACGCCAGTTCGCCCAGCCCCTCGGGCCGCAGCACCTTGTCCTCGCGGATGCGCGCCAGCGCCGCCTCGGCCTTCTCGTGGTCGTAATCGGCTGGCACAAACCCCGCCAGCCCCAGCACCGTCGCCCGGTCGGTGGCATGGCCCACCCCGGTAAACGCCAGCGAGCCATACAGCGCCGCGCGCACGCCATGCGCCTGAAAGGGCGCCGCGCGCAGCAGATCGAGGAACTTGGCCCCGGCCACCATTGGCCCCATGGTATGTGAGGAGGACGGCCCAACGCCGACCTTGAACATGTCGAAAACCGATAGAAACATCGCGCGCCCCTTTGGGTGTTTTGCGTCACGCTACAGCCTGCACGGCCAAAGGAGCGCACGGAACCGACCATTTGGACGCAGTTTGCACCGCCGCAGCAATGCGGCTCAGGTCGCCGATCCCTCGGGCGGTTCCGCAAATTGCGGCAAGGTGAAGGGATGTGGCCCCAGCCCTTCGGCCCGTGCCGCGCGCAGCACCGCCGGACGACCCTCAAGGGAGGCAACCATGCGCTGCAGGGCGGGGTAGTCCGACAGCGCAAACCACCCCGTGTCTCCCGCCGGATACAGCGCACACCAGCGCAACAGGCAGGCAAGGTAACAGGACAGCACGTCCACGCCTTCACTGCCCGACAATTCCCGATCCAGCAGGCTCAGCGCATTCGGCAGGCTCATGGCCTCGCCGCGCGCCACCAGTTGCGCCCGCAGCGCTGCCTGCGCGCCCGCATCCTCCCCGACATATTTCTCGGGATAAAAGGTCATCCGCAGCATCGCGTGCAACGTGTTCGAGGTGAAGAACAGCCGCTTCAGGAAATCGCCCCGCGCCGGGTCCGACGGGGCAGGGGCCATGCGCCCCGCACGATCCGCCAGCCACAGCACGATGGCGCCCGTTTCAAAGATCACGCCTTCGGGTGTCTCAAGCGCCGGAATCAACCCCGCCGGGTTCAGCGCGCGATAGGCCGCGCCCTCCTGCGCCCGCGCGCGGCGATCCACCAGCCGCGTCTCGTAGGGCAGGCCCAGTTCCTCCAGCACCAGCCGGACGATCAGCGAGGCATTGTCGGGGGCGTAGTGCAGCACGTATGTCATGCCTTCTCTCTACCGCGCCCGCGCCCTCGCGACCATGCCAGATGCGACCTCACGCATCCGTGATCGCCGTCCTGAAACTTCGCCCGATTCCCTCCGTGGTTCTCCCTGACCGCCGCCGATCAGGCGCGGCACACCACTCAGGGAGAAGGACCCCAAAATGAAAACCCTCATCGCACTCACCGCCACCGCACTGACCCTCGGCACCGCAGCATTCGCCGAAAGCCACGCCATGACCAACCCGCAGGTCGGCGGCGCCGACATGTTCTCGGACAAGACCATCGTCGAGAATGCCGTGAACTCGCCGATCCACACCACTCTGGTCGCCGCCGTGCAGCAGGCAGGCCTCGTTGACACGCTGAACTCCGAAGGGCCGTTCACCGTCTTTGCTCCCACCGACGAGGCCTTCGGCATGATCGCAGAGGATAGCCTCAAGGCGCTGATGATGGACGAGAACAAGGCCCAGCTGGCGCAAATCCTGACCTGCCACGTGGTCTCGGCCAATGCCATGTCTGACGCCATCGCTGGCATGATTGCCGATGACGGCGGCATGCACCCGGTGCCGACCGTGGGCGGCTGCACCCTTCAGGCCAAGATGGACGGCGACAAGATCACCCTGACCGACGAGAACGGCCGCGAGGCCACCGTCACCACCGCCGACGTGATGCAGTCCAACGGCGTGATCCACGTCATCGACCGCGTGCTGCTGCCCAAGTCGTGATCTCCATGCGGTCCGGGGCGGACTGATGCGCCTTGTGAGAGGGGCGCAAACGCCACCCCGGACCCATACGTAACGAGTCTTCACGTTTCCGCGCCCCCGGCTGTTCAACCCCTGCTCGGGGGCGCACCCTGTTTCCAAAGATCGGAGGAGACACCATGATCAGACGCCTGTTCCTGCTGGGCAGCGCCGCTGCCCTTGCCACACCCGCCGCCGCCTTCGAGGTCACGCGCAGCGACGCCGAATGGCGCGCCATGCTCTCGGACCTCGAATACAAGGTCATGCGCCGCGAGGGCACCGAACGCGCCTTCACCTCGCCCCTGAACGACGAGAAGCGGGCCGGAACCTTTCTGTGCCGGGGCTGCGACCTGCCGCTCTACGACGCCGCGACGAAGTTCGACAGCGGCACCGGCTGGCCGTCCTTCTACGAAGCGCTGCCGAACGCCGTGGAAACCAAAGCCGACCGCTCGCTCTTCATGGTGCGTACCGAGTGCCACTGCCGGCGCTGCGGCTCGCACCTTGGGCACATTTTTGACGATGGCCCGGCCCCTACGGGCAAACGCCACTGCATCAACGGTGTCTCTCTGACGTTCCGGTCGGCATGACTGACCGTGAAGGGGCTGCAACGGGGCGATGGCGCGCAGCCCGCACATTGCAAATGCCTCAAACGGCGGCGGACACCGACCCAATCATCGGTGCCCGCATCCGTGAGTGATAACTTAATCGCCGTAATGCGGCCTAAACTGACGTTAAGTCGCGTCGACTCATCTGTCCAGTAAAATGAACAACCAAGAGTAGTTTCCCGCGGGCAGGGGCAGCAAGGTTTCGGATGCGCCTCCCGTATTAGCCTGCCCGGAATGACAAAGGCCCGCCTCTGCGTGATACACAGGGCGGGCCATGTCACGTGCAGCTGGCCTTACTTGAAGCTGCGCGAATCCTTGATCTGGTCCCAAGCCCAGACGACCTCCTGCAACTGGTCTTCCTGGCTGCGGTCGCCGCCGTTCATATCCGGGTGCAGCACCTTGATCAGCTTCTTGTACGCCTTGCGGATTTCCGCCTTGGTCATCGTATCGTTGGCCTCGAGGATCTCGATCGCCTTGCGCTCCGTCGGCGGCAACTTGCGCCCACCACCGGCTTTCTGCCGCCCCGGGTTCCGCGTCGCGTTGTTGCCCAGCACCTGGTGCGGATCCTCAATCCCCAGCCGCGCCCAGGCCTTCGCCTCCGGGTCGCGCCAGTCCTTCGTCCGACGCTCCCACACCTTGTCCGCCGACGCCTGCGCGTTCATCTCCGCCTCGGTCTTGCCGTCAAAGAACGACCACTTGGCGTTGTACTCCCGCACGTGGTCCTTGCAGAACCAGTAAAAGTCATCCAGCACATCCGGTGCCTTCGGCGCCCGGAACTTCCCCGGCTCCTCGCAGCCCTCATGCTCGCAGACCCGCTGCGAGGTTTCGGATTCGCCGGTCATGCCTCTGCGCCCGCGCGGGTTCTTCTTCTTCGCGGACTTCACGGACATGTCGAAACCGAAGGGATCATCTCTGCTCATATCGCACCTCTCTCGACTCGGACGCCAGATTTTAGACATTCTGACGCCCAAGAACAGGTCTGGAGGCAAAAAATTATCCGCGAGTCATGAACTCTGCGTGAAACCGCGCCGGGCATTTGCACCGATCGGCGCCCTACCGCGCATCCCCGTCATACGGATCGGTCAGGGCCGCCCGCAGCGACACCTCCGCCGCATCCACAGGCCCCTCGGGAGCCCGCCGGGGCCGCGCGGGGGCAGGGGCCTCCTTGACCTCCGCCTTCACCTCCGGCGCCTCCAGCAACTTCGGCTGGAACGCGCTCGCATCCTCCGCGTGTGGCCTGCGGAACACCAACAAGTTGCGCCAGACCGTCTCGCTCCCCGACAGCCCCGCCCGCTCCGTCGCCGGAAGCGTATCCGTCCGCTGGTACTCCCACCCGCGCGCGCCCATGTCGTTGAGCACACGCTCGACCGCAGCGGCAAAGCGCGCCTCCGCACTCGCCCCCTTCACCTTCTCGCCCTTCTCCGGGGCGGGCACGATCTTGTATTCATACCGCATGTCACGAGGGTAGCAGGGCCATGGCGAGATAAAAGCGAAATCGGGCCCCGCACCGGCCCAAGCAAAAAGGGGCGGGTCCCTGCGGACCACGCCCCGTTTGAATGAAGTAACGGATGAAATCCCCCGCTCTCAATCCTTTGCGTCGCGCCCCGACCAATCCTGAGGCTCCCCCGCGACCCGAACCAAAGGTCCGAACCCTCGGGGTGACAACACCCTAACATTTCCCCGTGACGTGGGGGCAGTCAGGGATTCCTTACGTAGGGTTATCGTGATGTAACCATGGGGTGAGGGGCCTCCCCATCACTCGCGCAACCCCGCACGCCGCTTTGAGATGTCCGCAAGAATCCAATCTGACTTCCCGATGTAATAGCTGGCTCCAGCCTCCTCCCAGACCTTCCGCGCCGCCCGCACCGAGGCCTCCGCATCGTCCAGATACGCCGCCTCGCCGGTCTTCTCGAACAGCGCTTCCTGTGCCAGACCAATATTCTCCACCGTCCCGGCCCAATCCAGCGGCACGCGCGCGCGGGTGCGTTCCTCCAGCGCCGCGCGATAGGCGGTGACGGCCTCCTCCAACCGCTCCGTGCCGCTCACCCGTTCCCCGAGGGCCCCAAGTGCAGTACCAAGGTTGTTCTGCACCGAGGCCCAATCCAGCGGCACGCGGTCGCGGGTGTATTCCTCCAGCGCCGCGCGATAGGCGGTGACGGACTCCTCCAAGCGCGCCGTGCCGCTCTCCCGCTCCCCAAGGGTCTGAAGCGCAGTGCCGAGGTTGTTCTGCGTCATGGCCCACTCCAGCGGCACGCGGTTGCGGGTCCGGACCGTTTGCGCCGCGCGATAGGCAGTGACGGCCTCCTGCAACAGCAAGGTGCCGCTCTGCCGTTCCCCGAGGCTTTGCAGCGCATTGCCGAGGTTGTTCTGCGTCATGGCCCAATCCAGCGGCACGCGGTCGCGGGTCCATTCCTCCAGCGCCGCGCGAAAGGCGGTGACCGCCTCCTCCAACCGCGTCGTGCCGCTCTCCCGTGCCCCGAGGGACCAAAGCGCAATGCCCAGATCGTTCTGCGCCTTGCCACGCTCATCGGCATCCCGCGCGCGGGACAGGCAGGCGCGGGCGAGGGCGATGGCGACTTCGAGGTCAAAGCCCAACCCCTTGTCCCGCCCGCGTTCGTACCAGACGTCCTGCACCGCCCGCAGCGCCTCGAACCCGCCGCCCTCGCGGGTCCAGCGGTCCAGTTCCAGCGCCGCCGCCCAGTCCACGTCGCGTTCCAGCACCGCCTGCGCCAGACCCTTTTCCACTAGCCGCAGATGCGCCGCCTCGCGGCGGGCCATCTCCTCCGCATCCTCTGCCAGCTTGCGCCGCAGATATTCCCCCGCGTCCTCGATCTGCCCTTCGGCGTTCAGCCGGTCCACCTCCGCCAGCACCGCATCCACCGCATCGTCGGTGTTCGACGGCAACCCCGCCCGCGCCTGCTGCTCCGCCGCGACCCGCAGCGCGTTGGCCAGTTCGTTCAGCGCGTTGTCGAAACTGTCCGGGTTCCCCTCGGCAAAGCGTTCGGCCAGGGCCTCCGCCAGCGCCTCCGGCACATGCGACTGCGCCACCGCGTCCTTCAGCGTCGTCAGCAGGCGATGCGCATAGCGCGCCAGTTCGATTTCCGCCGGGGTGCGGCAGGCGTCGATTTCGTCCTGAGTGACGATCCCGGCATCGCGGAAGTATTTCAGCGTCTTCGCCGTGGGTTTCTTTGTCTGGCCGTCTTCCAGTTTCTGGATGTCGCCCTTGCGCGTCTCGCCGCCCGGCCCAGCATTGGGCAGCACCTCGGAGGCCATGCGCGCATAGCTCCACCCGCGTTCCTCGCGTTTGCGACAGATCAGCCGACCAAAGCGCGCGCCGAAATGCGGCATCCGGTTTCCCCACGTTTCCCAACACTTCCAAATCTTACCCCACGGGGCTTTTTGCCCCGCGCACGCCAATCTGGTCCCGTCGACACTAACCAAGACCGGGCCCGGTTCTCAAGCATCGGAGAACCGCCAGATGAAGAAACTCTACGAAGCGCTGCGCGCCCCGCGCGTGAAGTTCACCCTCGCCCTGATCGCCGCGCTGGCCGGGGTGGCCAAGGCCTTCGGCCTCTGCCCCGAAACGGCGGGGCAGGTCGGCGCGCTGGTCAAGCTGGCGCTTGTCCTGCTCGGCTGACCCACCAATGGGGGGCGCGGCACCGCGCTCCCCGCACGGTTGGATTCATGTGTATGAACGACACGTGAACCCCCATCCCAGCCAAATTAACCAAATGTTCGCGCAACGTTCATGCGCATGGTTTCCGCATGCTTTCCGCATGGTTTCTGCATACGGAAAAAGGCCCCGAGTCATCACCCGGGGCCCCAATCTTAACCAATCTGTCCCGGCCCTTGCGGCGTCAGAGACCCAGCTTCGCCATGACGATGTCGTTGACCGCCTTCGGGTTGGCCTTGCCGCCCGTGGCCTTCATCACCTGACCCACGAACCAGCCTGCAAGCTTCGGATTCTGCTGGGCTTTTGCCACCTGGTCCGGGTTGGCCGCGATGATTTCGGCCACCGCCGTCTCGATTGCGCCGGTGTCGGTCACCTGCTTCATCCCGCGCGCCTCGACGATCTGTTCGGGGTCGCCGCCTTCGGTATAGACGATCTCGAACAGGTCCTTCGCGATCTTGCCGCTGATGGCGTCCGAGCGGATAAGCCGAATGATTCCAGCCAGTTGCTCCGGATTGACCGGGCTGTCCTCGATGCCCTTGTCGTCCTTTTTCAGGCGCCCGAACAGCTCGTTGATGACCCAGTTGGCGGCCAATTTACCGTCGCCAGCCCCCGCGGCAACCTTTTCGAAATAATCGGCATTCACCACCTCGGCGGTCAGAACCCCCGCGTCATAGTCCGATAGGCCGAAGTCATTGACAAACCGCGCCTTTTTCGCATCCGGCAGCTCCGGCAGGCTGGCCGCGATATCATCGACCCACTCTTGCTCGATCTCCAGCGGCAACAGGTCGGGGCAGGGGAAATACCGATAATCATGCGCCTCCTCCTTCGACCGCATCGACCGCGTCTCGTTCTTGTCCGGATCGTACAGGCGCGTCTCCTGATCGACCTTTCCGCCCGCCTCGACAATCGCGATCTGGCGCCGCGCTTCGACCTCGATGGCGGCCTGGATGAAGCGCATCGAGTTCATATTCTTGATCTCGCAGCGCGTGCCGAGATGCGAAAAGTCCTGCGTTTCCTGATACTTCTCATAAGCACCCGGCAAGCAGATCGACACGTTCACGTCCGCCCGCAGGTTGCCGTTCTGCATGTTGCCGTCGCAGGTCCCGAGATAGCGCAGGATCTGGCGCAGCTTGGCGATATAGGCGGCGGCTTCCTCCGGCCCCCGGATGTCGGGGCGCGACACGATCTCCATCAGCGCCACACCGGTGCGGTTCAGATCGACGAAGGACATGTGCGGGTCCATGTCGTGGATCGACTTGCCCGCGTCCTGTTCGACGTGGATACGCTCGACGCGTACGCGACGCGCGATGCCCGGCTCCATGTCGACGATGATCTCGCCCTCGCCGACCAGCGGATGATACAGCTGGGAAATCTGGTAGCCCTGCGGCAGGTCGGGGTAGAAGTAATTCTTGCGGTCGAAGGCCGATTTCAGGTTGATCTCTGCCTTCAGGCCAAGGCCAGTGCGCACAGCCTGCTCGATGCAGTATTCGTTGATCACCGGCAGCATCCCCGGCATGGCCGCATCCACGAAGGACACGTTGGAGTTCGGCTCGGCCCCGAAACGCGTCGACGCGCCCGAGAACAGTTTCGCCTGTGTCGCGATCTGTGCGTGGACCTCCATGCCGATGACCAGTTCCCAGTCGTGCTTGGCGCCCGCGATCACCTTGGGCTTGGGAGTCTCGAATGTCAGGTCCAGCATGATGTGTCCTCGTCAGAAAGGGTCAGGAGGTCGCATAATTCAGCAGGCGCGCGGGGGCAAGGCTGTTGGCAGGTTGAGCGCCCTTGCGGTCGCGCTGTTTGCCTGCGGTGCCCCTGCGGGGGCATCTGCGGGGTTTTGAGTAATTTTACCAAGAAGAAGCCCGAAAGGGTCTATTCCTTCAGCATCCTGACGCCATCGGCGGTGAACACCAGGCGGCGCCCGGCCTCCAGCGCGGGGGCGTAATATTCCGCCAAGCTCGAATTGGCGCGGATGCGGCCGCGTTTCAGGATGTCGTCGCTTGTCGCATTGTTGACGGCCCGGCCTGGTGTCGGGGCATGCGCCCAGATGGCGGGGTGCAGTTCGCGCAGGTGATCCTGCGTGATCCAGCCAAAGGCATCGGCCACGCGCCGCCGCGCGCTGCCGGGATCGCAGGGGCCGCCGACCGTCACACCGGTGAAAGCCGCAAGGCGGTTGGCCATGTCCTGCGTCGGAAAGCGATCGAGAATATCGTGCAGCCCCTCGCTGAACAGTTCCGCGTCGAGCCTGCGGAACGCACCAAGGTCGCGTTCCAGTGCGCCCATGTAGACCCAGGCATAGCCGCCGACGCCCCATATGTCCCGGGTTTGCATGGCGACGCGGCGCGCCTCGTTGTCCAGCACTTCCCAGGTGCCGAACCGGTGGGGGCGGGCGGCGTCGCCAAGCGCCTTCATGGTGGCGGGGACGCAGGGGGCCAGTTCGATCAGGTCCTCGTAATCGTCGGCGAGGCGGGCGGCGGGCTGGGTATCGGCCTCCAGCACGGCGCAGCGCAGCGCGGCCCAGAGCGGCGAGCCGGTTTCAAAGGGATCGAACAGATCGGCCATCGCCTGCGCCGTCTTCATGTGGTGGGCGTAAGCGGCGCGACGCTGTTGCGACAGCTTCGACGTGGCCGAAGCCCCGCGCCAGGCGTGCGCCATGTCCACATGCGCCATTGCGGTGATATAGGTCAGGGCAGGGCGGTGGACGGCGTCTTCGTCCTCGAGGCTGGTCTCGAAGGCGGCGAGCACAGCCTGTACGGCGCGCGGTTCGCCCCGGGCGCCTGCGGCACAGGCTGCTTCGACTGCGTCGGCGCGCGCGCCTTGGGCCAGGCATCCCGCCACGGGGTACAGGCCAGTTGTCAGCTGGCCTTGCGACTCGGCCGCTTGCATTTCCTCGGCCAGTTCATCCCAGGCTTCCTGCCGGGCAAGGAACCGGCCACGGGCCGTGTAGCGCGCGCATTCTTCGGCATCGGGGGAGGGGTCGCGCACGGGGATTTCGACCCGTGGCCTCAGTGGCGGGACGGGGGAGTGCACGGATCCCGCGCCGTTGGACTCCACCGGCGACTGCGCCTGCGGACCGTCATACGCGTCATTGCCCACCACGGACAGGCGCGGCGTTTGCTCGGACTGTGTGTTTTGAGACCGGATCAGGCGCATTGCTATTCCACGGGGCATCTGGGGACGAGACACTCTTTATACGTACGAGGGGACAGGGTGCCGTCGCTTCTGGGCCAAAACT
Organism: Sagittula sp. S175; assembly: GCF_049800975.1. Classification (NCBI taxonomy): domain Bacteria; kingdom Pseudomonadati; phylum Pseudomonadota; class Alphaproteobacteria; order Rhodobacterales; family Roseobacteraceae; genus Sagittula; species Sagittula sp. S175. The sequence goes on along the minus strand of NZ_JBNAGB010000001.1, from coordinate 604,855 downwards.
GGGCGCGAAGGGGAACAAGCCCGGGCTTGTCTTCGGTCTTTCTCAGGCAGGAAGAGGACGGGAGATGGGCGCAGATGGTTCGAATTGGGCAGTAAATCGCCCGGATCGGCGTATCTTTGCCGTAATTTGCTAGAACTCGGTCAACCGTGGATGCACCGCAGGCTTGCCAACGGAGGGGATTCTATGCAGCTTGCACAGGTCATGTTGCGTGCTGCTGCCCTTATCACGCTCATCGGGACATTGTCGGTCTGGACGCCAGCGGATGCCAATCCGCTGTCCGTACCTGCCGAGCCCGCATCGCCTGAAGTCATCTCGGACCAGGCGGTCCTTGTCTCGTTGCGCCCCGCCACCCGCCGCCTTGCGGTGCCCGAAGCCCGCTGGGATGCAAAGCCCGGCCGAAAGAGCTGGACGATGGCCAGCCTCAAGGCCCTGCGCACCCATGCCAACAATCTACCAGATATCGTACCGAAGGATATAGCAAATTATTGCCCGGCTTACCCTACGGCATCGCGTGAACAGCGCGAGGCGTTCTGGGTCGGGCTGGTGTCTTCGCTCGCCTGGCACGAAAGCACGCACCGTCCGACGGCGGTCGGCGGGGGTGGTCTGTGGTACGGCCTGACACAGATCCTGCCTGGCACTGCGCGCAGCTACGGGTGCAAGGCGCGCTCGGGCGACGCATTGAAGGACCCCGAAGACAATCTGTCATGTGCATTCCGAATCATGTCACGAACCGTTGCGCGGGACCAGGTTGTCAGCGCCGGAATGCGGGGCGTGGCAGCCGACTGGGGGCCTTTCCACTCTTCTCGGAAGCGGCAGGACATGATGGAATGGACGCGATCCCAAGGCTACTGCCAAGGTATCGCCCGTTCGCTCAAGCCTAAAGCCCGTTCTCATGACTTGATGGCGAGCTTTGCCGTCGAGCAACATCACCGAGAGATGGCCGCTTTTGCAGAGGTGCGTCCGCAAGCGCGGACACAGACCGTCATTGCCCGCGCGCAGGCTGATCGCCTGCTGCCGGGCGCTCTGGGAGCGCCGCAGCAGGAGGCAATGGAAATGCCGGTCATCAGCACCCAGTCAGAAAGCTGACGCCACAAAAAAGGCCCCGCGCGGGGCCTTTTCCTCAAGCGTTCGAGAGCGGTTACACCTTGCGCCAACTCGGTCGCCGCGTCGCATCGACAAGGGATACCGCCGGTGCTTTGGGACCACCCAAAGCCAGCGTTGCCCGTCGCAGCATGTCGATGCCCTCTTCCGATTTGGCGGGAAGGGCAGAAGGCGAAATCGGCTCGCCAATGGTGATGCGGAACGGCTGCCGGGCCTTGTTCAGTGTCTCGTGGAACAGAGAAATGTCGCGCAGAGTCGGGTGAAGGATGTCGAAAAGATAGAACATCACGGAGTTCCGCGCCCGGATGTTCACCGGGATCACCGGCAATTCCAGCTTTCGCGCGATCATCGCGGCCGAGGCCATCCAAGGCCGCTCGTGCAGCGAAAGACCGCGCCGCTTCGCCAGCCGTCCCGAGGGAAAGATGACGCCAAGACGCCCATCTTCCACCGCTTGCCGGCAGTAGGCCATGGTTTCCTTGGTCTTGGCGTGCGACCGTTTCTCCTGTCGCCACTCCACCGGACAGATGATGTCATCCAACTGCGGCAGAACCCGCACGACGTCCTTGTTGGCAAAGAAATAGGTGTCGGGCCGAATATCCGCCAGCGCATTGTACAGCATCACGCCATCCGCCAGCCCTGTCGGGTGGTTCGACACGATCAGCGCCGGACCATGCCGGGGAATATTGTGCAGGCCCGAGACCTCGACATCGCGGTAGATCATCTGACCCAGCCGCCGGAACCCGTCCTGCGCACTCAGATGTTCGAGTTCGCGGGCCACTTCCAGCGTCAGCGGATACTGTAACACGCGTTCCAGCACCGCCTTGGCGGCGTTGACGGCAAGGTTGTCCCTCAGAAACCAGGGGGCGCGTTCCTCAATCAGCGGATCGATGCGGTCTTTCATGGGTCAGCCCAGATCACTTTTACGTAAAGGCTCCATGACAGAGGGTCTCCCCCCTGTCTAGTTTTCATCATCTGCTAACTATGACGGCAATGCAAATCGGCAATGTCCGGCGCAGCACCGCTGGGATATAAACCGTTCGTAAAGGTTAACGTCCGCCCGTCACGTCGAGGATGCTGCGCGTGACATAAGACGCGCGTTCCGACAGAAGCCAGAGGATCGATTCTGCAATCTCGTCGGCAGTGCCGGGACGTCCCAGAGGAGGCGTGCGCCCGATGCGCTCCAGACGGTCAGGGTCGCCGCCCTTTGCGTGAATGCCGGTTTCGATCAAGCCGGGACGGATCGCGTTGACCCGTATCCCCTCTGGTGCCAATTCATCCGCCAGCCCTAGCGTGAAGGTGTCGATGGCACCTTTGCTCGCGGCATAATCGATGTACATATTGGCCGATCCCAGCCGCGCCGCCGCGCTGGAGACATTGACGATGGCGCCGCCCTTGCCCCAACTCCGCATCAGACCGACCGTCCGCCGCGCCACCTCAATCGCGCCCATCACGTTGACCTGGAAAAGCTTTTCCACCCGCTCTGGTGTCAGATCCATGATCGAGGCATTTGACATCACCATGCCTGCGTTGTTCACAAGACCGATCCGCCCGGGCTTCAGTTCGGCCAGCTTGTCGAACATGCGCCCCACGGCCTTGGGTTTGGATACGTCTGCCTGAAAGACGTAGGCTTGTGCCCCCATGCTCTCGACAACCGATGCGGTTTGCTCGGCGCCATCCTTGTCCTGCCCGTAATGCACGACAATGCGCGACCAGCCCGAAAATGCAGCCATGCGGGCGGTTGCCGATCCGATACCAGCCGACGCCCCGGTTATGATGAGCAATCCACTCATTCCGACCCCCTTCTACGACAACCTGAAGGCACGCGTGAGGTCGTCCAGCGCTTCGCGCTGTTTGGCCGACAGGTCTCCGGAGCCAGCATTGGCCACGCCCTGCACGATGTCCATCAAGGGTTGGAAACCCTCCGCGCCCTGCATCTTGTATAGTTTTTTGCCCAATCGGGGAACAGCTTGGGCCGGGCCGCCGCATTCGTTCATGATCCAGCGTCCCAGGATCAGCAACTCTTCAGCGTCGCCTGTATTGACCCGACCGGCTCGCGCCAAGGCGCCGGTCAAGGCGATGCGCTGCTCTTTCGATGGCAGGTCGTCCAGTTCCAGAAAGGCGGTTCCCAGCGCCGCCAACGCGATGTTGGGATCGTCGATCGATTCTGCGGGATGTTCAGCCCCACGGCGGACGAATCCGAACCGCCTCGCGGCCAGTCGGACATCGTTGGCGACATCCATCAGTTCGGTGGTGAGATGTGCGGCGTTCCGCGCGCGCATGATAAAGAAATAAACAGCGGCAAGAACCCCAAGTGCGGCAATCAGAAACGGCATGACAAAACTCCAAGGCGAATGCCTCGCCAGCCTATCCTGTCCAGCGAGCATCCTGCAAGTCACTGAAATCCCGCCTTGTCAGGCCGCTCATGGCCGCGTCAGAAGCTTAGCGTCACGACGATCCGACATGCGCCCGTGAGTCAGACGCCAAGGATACGCGACACCATCTCATCCGTGTCTCGGCTCAGCTTTGGCTTGGCCTTGATCCGCTCAAGTTGTTCCCGCACCAGAGCCTGACGCGCTGCGTCGTAGCGTTTCCACGTCTGGAAAACAGAGCACATCCGTGCCGTGGTCTGCGGGTTCAGGTCATCCAGCGCGATCAGTTTGTCGGTCAACAGCCTGTAGCCCGCGCCGTCCTTGCGGTGGAAGGCCGCGTGGTATCCCGACAGCGCCCCCAACGTGGCGCGAAAGCGGTTCGGGTTGGTCATGGTGAAATCGGCGTGGCGGGTCAGAGCGTCGGCACGTTCTACCGCCTCGGCCGGGGGCAGGGCGCTGATTTGCAGGCCGAACCACTTGTCCATGACCAACCGATCGTGTCGCCATTGGTCGTAGAAGGCGGCCAGAACGGCGTCGCCTTTGCCAGCCTTGACCAATTGAACAAGCGCGGAAAGCTGAAGCGTCATGTTGTCGGCGGCGTCGTATTGGGCCTTTGCCGCTGCTCCGCCGTCCAGCCTGCTCAGCAAAGACAAGACGGCCCCACCGAGGGCCCGCTTGCCGGATTGTTCAGCGTTTGGTGCGTAGGCTTCGGTGACTTGTGCCTCGGCGGCGAGGCGAGGCAAGAGATCGACCCAACGCTCGGCCTTGAACTGGGCAAGGCTTTCGCCCGCATCGTAGATGGCCTCTGGGTCGGGGGTGTGGCCGCGCTCGTGCAGGATTTGTGCCAGTTCGGCGGCTCCGGGGCCGCCCATCATCAGGGCACGATAGGCGGGATCGAGGGTTTCGTCACGCAACACCGCTTCCAGCCCGTCGAGCCAGGCAGTGTCGGGGCCCGTGCCGTCGAGGATCATCGACACGAGACACTCGCGGGCGAGGTCGCGATTGGCCTCCCAACGGTTGAAACTGTCGGTGTCATGGGCCAGAAGAAAGGCCTTTTCCTGCGGGGAGGTGTCCCGCTCCAGCACCACGGGGGCCGAGAAACCGCGCAGGATAGACGACGTCGGTTTCGCGGCGAAACCTCCGAACTCGAAGGTCTGCTCCGCTTGGTCCAGTTCCAGAACGGTGGTCGGCAGCACCTCGTCCCCGTTCGGATTCAGCAGGCCGACCGCGATGGGGATCACCTGGGGGGCCTTGCCGGACTGGTTGGGGGTGTCCGGGGAATGCTGGGTGAAGGTCAGGGAATAGGTGCCGTTAACGAAGGTTTCGGAAACCTTGACGCGCGGGGTGCCGGACTGGGAATACCACAGCTTGAACTGCGACAGGTCGCGGCCGGTGGCATCCTCGAAGACCTTCAGCCAGTCCTCAATGGTGGCGGCATCGCCGTCGTGGCGGTCGAAATAGAGGTCCAGCGCCTTGTAATAGGCCTCGTCCCCAACCAGAAGTTTCAGCATGCCGATGACCTCGGCGCCCTTTTCATACACCGTTGCGGTGTAGAAGTTGTTGATCTCCTGGAAGCTTTCGGGCCGCACCGGGTGCGACAGGGGGCCCTGATCCTCGGGGAACTGGCGGGCGCGCAGGTCGATGACGTCCGAGATCCGCTTCACCGGGGCAGAGCGCAGGTCGGAGGTGAACTGGCTGTCGCGGTAGACGGTCAGGCCTTCCTTGAGACACAGCTGGAACCAGTCGCGGCAGGTGATGCGGTTGCCGGTCCAGTTGTGGAAATATTCATGGGCGATGATCGCCTCGATGCGCTCGAAATTCGCGTCGGTCGACGTTTCCCGGGAGGCCAGAACGCAGGAGGAATTGAAGATGTTCAGACCCTTGTTCTCCATCGCGCCCATATTGAAATCATCGACGGCCACGATGTTGAAGACGTCAAGATCGTATTCACGCCCGTAAACGTCCTCGTCCCACTTCATGGAATCCTTCAACGCCTGCATGCCGAAGGAGCATTTGCCCTCGTCGCCGGGACGCACCCAGATGTTCAGGTCCACATCGCGCCCCGAGCGGGTCACGAATTTTCCCGGAAAATTCACCAGCTCCCCGGCCACAAGGGCAAAGAGATAGGCGGGCTTGGGCCAGGGGTCGTGCCATTCCGCGAAACCCTCGCCGGAGGCACCGGGATTGCCATTCGACAGCTTCACAGGCTCGGCCCCCTCGATGCGGACGGTGAAGACCGACATCACGTCGGGGCGGTCGGGGTAGTAAGTAATCTTGCGAAAACCTTCCGCCTCGCATTGTGTGCAATACATGCCGTTGGACATGTAAAGACCCTCAAGCGCGGTGTTGCGCACCGGGGCGATTTCGACCTCGCATTCCCAGAGGAACGGGCCTGCGGGCACGGCCACCTTCAACCCGCCGTCGACCATCTGCGGCGCGACCTCGACTCCGTCGATTGCCGCGCGGATAAGGGTCAGCTCCTCGCCATGCAGAAAGAAATCCTGCGCAGGCGCTGCCGGGTTCGGTGCGAAGTGGATGCTGGCCAGGACGCGCGTGGCCTCTGGCGCCAATCGGAAGGTCAGGTGCACGTCTTCGACGGTCCAGCCGAAGGGGGTGTAATCCTTGAGGTAGACGGTCTGCGGCGTGGCCTGCGGTGCCTGGTCCTTCATGATCTATGCTCCTGTTGCCTTGGCCCTGCGAGGAACCTGATGGAACCGGGGCGTCGGTTCAAGTGTTAGGCCTGCAAGAGGGGGGCGGCAACCAGAACGCCCCGATGTTTACAACAGTTCAGCGAGGAATGTCCCATGTCCGCACCCGACACCAACATCAAGGTTCAAGAACGCCAGCACAAGGCACCGCTGAGTGGCATGGCGCTGGCCGTGGGGTTCGGCGTGCTGCTGATCGCCTTCCTTGGCGGCTACCTGATGGTCACCGGAAATGAGCCGGGCGAGGCCGATGTGGCCCCGGCAGCGACCATGAGCACCACGGAAGAGGCCGACCCGGCTGTCACGCAGGACCCGGTGTCGGGGATCGTGAACCCGGGCGCACCGGAGGCCGCTGGCGCGTCGGAGTGATCTGCCACGTTTGACGGTTCGTAGTGCCAAGGCGCGTCCAGATGGGGCGCGCCTTTTGTCATGTGTGGATGCCTTGGGAGGGACGCCATGCCGCGCGGTGTCAAGAAGGCCGATCTGCCGCAGAAGCTGTGTGCCTGCTGCGGCAAGCCCTTTGCCTGGCGCAAGAAATGGGCGCGGGACTGGGAGGCGGTTAGGTTCTGTTCCGAGCGCTGTCGGAAGGAGGGGAGAGGTAAATGAGCCTGGTGCGATTCAAGAGCCGATTAACCACTTTGTAGTTTCGCGCGCTTGGCCTCCGCCTTGCGCCGACATTTCGGCGTAGAAAGGAGGTAGAAAGGAGGTAGAATGAATGAGCACACTTATCGTTGGCTGACTGTCAGCCTGACGGTTCTCACGATCCTCGTGATGATCGCATTGGCCTGACATAGGTCGGCCCGGGATGCTGGCACATCCCGGGCCTCATTAGAAAGGAGTGTAGAATGAACGCTCCACATATCGTGCATCAAAGATAGGCGCGTTTTCCTAACAAATCAATAATGGCTGCGCGCGATGGTTACCGTCGTGGTCACTCTGCTGCGCGCAGGCCGGGGTCTTCGGGGAAGGTCTGGGGGGCCGTCCGAGGGGCGGCGCCGTCGAGGTCTTCCCACTGGATCTCCGGGGCCCTGATCCGCTTGGCCTCGCGGGCCAGCGCCCAGTCGCGGGCGATGCGCGAGCCGCGGCCAAAGGACAGGCGGGCGAGTTGCGTGGCGATCCACTTGGCGTAGGTCGAGGCCCAGATGCGAATGGCCAGCATCGAGGGGGTGAACACCAGCGTCAGGATGGTTGCCGTCGCAAGGCCGAAGACCACCGCCGTGGCGAGGTTCTTCCACCACAGCGCCGTGGGGCTGTCGATGGAATAGCCGCCGCCGAAGAAGTCGAGCGAGAGGCCGAACATCATCGGCGTCAGGCCCGCGATGGTGGTGATGGTGGTCAGCAGCACCGGGCGGATGCGGTCCTCGGCGGTGCGCACGATGGCCTCGAGCCGGGGCATGTAGCGTTCGTATTCCTGGTAGGTGTCGATCAGCACGATATTGTTGTTCACCACGATGCCCGCAAGCGCGACGATGCCGACGCCGGTCATGATGATCGAGAAGAACTGCCCCATGATAATCATGCCCCAGAGCACGCCCGCGACGGACATGATGACGGCGAGCAGCACTAGCACCGAGTTGTAGAAGGAGTTGAACTGCGCCAGCAGGATGATGAACATCAGCCCGAGCGCGCCGGTGAAGGCCGATTGCAGGAAGGCGCCGGATTCCTCCTGGTCCTCCTGATCGCCGGTCCATTCGTAGTCGATGCCGGTTGGGAGAGGGGAGGTTTCCAGCCAGTCTGTCAGCGTGGCGATGCGCTCGTTGGCGGTGACCGGCTGGGCGGTGGGGGTGGTGCTTTCGAGCGTTTCGAGGTCGGTGGCGGAGACGTGGTAGGTCTTGTCGCCCAAGGTGAAGGGGACTTGGTCGCCGGTCTGTTCCGTGGTGCCGAGGGCGAGGGTGGTGCCGTCCTTGTCGGTGAATTTGACCAGCCCGTCGGCCACGTCGGCCTTTACGTCGAAGTAGCGTTTCTGGTCGATGCGGTTGATCTCGGCCAGCTTTTCGACGGGGGTGCGGGTGATGAAGTTGGACAGTGGCACGAGGCCGTCGGCGGTGCGCACCTTGAGCGTGTCGAGGGTGGACAGGACGCGGTCCTGTTCGGGCAGGCGGACGCGGATCTCGATTTCCTCGTCGGAGCTATCGACGCGCATGGTGTCGAGCAGGATGCCACGGGTCACGAGCTGGACCATGGCTCCCACAGTGGCGACGTCGGCACCGTAGAGGCCGGCCTTTTCCACGTCCACGTCGATCTGCCAGTCGATGCCGGGCAGGGGGCGGGTGTCCTCGATCAGGGTGAGGCCGGGGGTGGCGTCATATTTCTCGCGCGCCAGTGTCGTGGCGGCGAGGAGGTCGTCCCAGTTGTCGCCCTTGAGGCGGAGGTGGACGGGCTTGCCCGAGGCCGGGCCGCGCGCTTGGGCGAGGATCTCGACCTCAATGCCGGGGATCTGTTCCAGCTGGCGGGTCAGGCGGGCGATGATGACGTCGCCGTCGAGGTCGGCCAGCGTCACGTCCTGCGCATGCGAGGCGGCGTAGGCGGCGCGGTCCTCCCACGGAATGGTTTCCAGCTGGACCTGGCCGATGGTGTCCTTGGGGGCCTCGGCGCCGCCGGTGTTGTTGTTCAACCCGCCGTCGCCCGCGAAGGAGAAGGCGTTGAGGATGCCGGGGTGGGCGAGGACGATGTCCTCGGCGCGTTTGACGATGGCGTCCTTCTCGGCGAGCGAGAGGTTGCCGCGGGCGCGGACGTAGACGATGGCCTGTTCGGGCTCGGAATCCACGAAGAAGTTCACGCCGTTGTTGTTCTGCCCGTAGTAGACGAAGCTGAACCCGACGAAGCCCACGACGGACGCGGCGGTCAGCAGCGGCATGATCGGGTTGCCCGCGATGAAGTGGATCACATGGCCAAAGGCGGTGCGGCGGTAGCTGCCGTTGATCCGCTTGGGCTTGCGCACGGGGGCGGCGGCGTCCAGCACGACCGAGGCCATGACTGAGAACAGCATGAAGACCACGACGCCCGGGAAACGCGCTCCGAACCCGGTGGCGTCGGTCGGGCCGAGGTAGGCGGGGTTCAGCACCATCATGGCGCCGGTATAAAGACCGATCAGCGCCACGGGGACCAGCGCCACGCGCAGCCACCAGGGGGCGGCACGTCGCAGGCCCTGACCCATGCGGTGGACCTGCCGCGACCAGCGGCCCGAGACGCCGCCCATGACCGGCAGGTAGATCAGCGCCACCACCAGCGAGGCGGAGAGGACAAAGATCAGCGTCACCGGCAACATGCCCATGAACTGCCCCGCCACGCCGGGCCAGAACAGCATCGGCAGGAAGGCGCAAAGCGTCGTCGCCGTGGACGACACCACCGGCCAGAACATGCGGTGCGCGGCCTCGACATAGGCGTGCATCGGGCCGGAGCCTTCGTCGATACGCTTGTCGGCGTATTCCACCACCACGATGGCCCCGTCCACTAGCATCCCCACGGCGAGGATCAGGCCGAACATGACGATGTTGGAGACCGACACGCCCATCAGCGCCAGCAGCAGGAAGCACAACAGGAAGGAGGTCGGGATGGCAAAGCCCACCAGCAGCGCGGGGCGCAGGCCCAGCGAGGCGAGGACCACGATCATCACCAGCGCGATGGCGGTCAGCACGGAGCCTTCGAGCTGCGAGACCATGGAGGCCACCTGCCGCGACTGGTCGTTGGAGGCACCGATATCGAGGATGGCCTGCAATTCGGGGGGCCAGTTGGCCTCGGCCTCGGCGATCACCGCGCGCACCTCGTTGGCGGTGTCGATGATATTGAAGCCCTTGCGCTTGACCACTTGCAGGGCAACGGTCGTTTCACCGTTGAAACGCGCGGTGCCGAGACGGTCCTCGAAGGTCAGGCGGATGTCGGCCAGTTCGCCCAGCGTCACGGTGCGCTGGCCGTTGGTCTTGATGGGGAGATTATAGATATCCTGGCTTTCCTCGAAGGAGGCCGGAATTTTGACCGCAAAGGTGCCCTGATCGGTTTCGATCTCGCCCGCGGCGATCAGCTGGTTGTTGTTCTGGACGATCTGGATCAGCTCACCGGCGGTGACGTTATAACTTTCCAGACGCAGCGGATCGATGACCACCTCGACCATCTCGTCGCGGTTGCCCGCGATCCCGGCCTCGAGCACGGAATCGAGCGTTTCCACCCGGTCCTGCAAATCCTTGGCGATCTTTGCCATGGTGCGCTCCGGCACCGGGCCGGTGAGGTTGACGATGAGGATGGGGAATTCCGAGAAGTTGATCTCGTTGATCGAGTATTTCTCGGCCCCGCTGGGGAATTTGCCCTCGACCGTGTTCATGGCGTCGCGGACGTCGGCGATGATCTCTGTCTTGTTCCAGCCGAATTCGAATTCAAGCGCGACACCGGCATAGCCTTCGGCGGCGGTGCCGGACATCTTTTTCAGCCCGTCGAGGTCGGAAAGCTCTGTCTCCATCGGTTTGACGAGAAGCTTTTCGGCGTCGGCGGCAGAGATGCCGGGGAAGGGGACCGAGACGAAAAGCGCCGGGATTTCGATATCCGGTTCGCCTTCCTTGGGGAGCGTGGCATAGGCCCAGCCCCCGGCGACCAGCGACAGGAAAATGAAGGCGATGACCATCCGGGCGCGCTGTGCGGCCCAGTCGATGATTCCGGTCATTGAATGACCTCCTCGAAGCTGGGCAGGACCGGCACGCCGTCGGTGACGTATTCCTGGCCAAGGATGATGATATCGGCGGATTCCGGCAGGCCCGCGACCCAGACGCCCTGCCGGGTGTCGCGCAGGACCGAGACGGGGACGAACAGCGCGGTGCCGTCCGTGGCGATGGTGCGCACGCCCAACTCGCCCTCGTCATCGAGGGTGAGGGCGGATTGCGGGATCAGATGGCCGCGTGCGCCGTCGGCCTCGATCGCGATATCGGCGGTCTGGCCGTCGCGGATCGCGAGGTCGGGGTTGGCGACTTCGAGTTCGACGCGGAAGGTGCGGGTGGCCGGGTCGGCGGAGCGCGAGATAAAGGCGACGGTGCCCACGATTTCGCGGCCATCCACGAGGCGCGCTCCGGCGCGGGCGCCAAGGTCGATGCGCCCCACGGAGGTTTCCGGCACGTAGGCCACGATCTTGACCGGGTCGAGCTGGATCACGGTGGCGCAGGCCGATCCTGGCTGCATCAGCGCGCCCAGTTCGGCGGTGTCGGTTTCCAAGAGGCCGCCGAAGGGGGCGGTGATGGAGAGGTTTTCGATCTCCCGCTCGGCGGCGGCCACGGCGGCCTCGGCGGACTGGATCGAGGAGAGCGCGCTTTCCTCGCCGGTCATGGCGGCCTGCACGCCCGCCTGCGCGCTTTCGAGTTGCGATTTGGCGGAGGCCACGGCGGCCTTGGCGCCTTCGACGCCGGAGAGGGCGCTTTGTACGCCTGCGCGTGCGCCTTCGACGGCGGATTTCGCGGCTTCGATCCCGGCGGCGGCGCTTTTCAGGCCGGTCTGGGCGGTCTGCACCTGCGCCTTGGCGGATTCAAAGGCCGCCTCGGCCCCGGCGAGGCGGGTCTGGGCGGCAAAGCCGTCGCGGGCAAGGGACTGCGCGGCGGTGAGGTTGATTTCGGCCTCGCGCACGCGGGCGGCGGCCTCGGTCACGCGGGCCTCGGATTCCGGCAGGCGGGCGCGGGCTTCTTCGAGGGCGGCCTCGACCTCCGGCACGCGGGCGCGGGCCTGGGCGAGGGTGGCCTCGGCGGCGGGGACGTTGGCCTGGGCCTCGAGGATGCGGGCCTCAGCGGCGGGGACCTGTGCCTTTGCTTCGGCGAGGCGGGCGCGGGATTCCGGAAGGAGGGCCTTGGCGGAGGCGAGGCGGGCCTCGGCCTCGCGCTTGGATACGGCGCGGGTGCCGGGGTCGAGTTCACAGAGCAGTTGCCCGGCGGTGACCTGCGCGCCCTTGCGCAGCGGTTCCGAGATGACCTTGCCGGAAGTTTCGGCGCGGACTTCGACTTGGCGGACGGCCTGGGTCTCGCCGCGCAGGACGACGGCGCTGTCGACAGGCTGGGCGGTGGAGCGACGGGCCATGACACGGACGGCGCCGTCGGGGGTCGTTTGTGCGGTTTCGGTTTCGGTATCTGTCGCCGGGGTCTCGGGAGCCGGGTCCTGCCCGCTGAAGGCCATGAGCGCGTCGCGCTCCATCACCAGGGCATAAAGCACGGCGGCCACGATGATGGCGGTGATGATCGAAACTATTCGCATTCCCGGTGTTCCCGTGTGTCCAGCACCGGCCGGTGTTCCGGTCGGCGGGGTTTGTCTGTTCGTATGGTCTTACGTGTCGCGCGGCAGTTCGGCTCAGTCGCGGGCGAATGAACCGTTTGGTTCAGTTTCTTAGGGAGTCGCGGGCTTCGCCGCAAGGTTGATCGATGCAAATTGCATGGAAACCGGCTGTTTCCGCTTCTTTTCCTGTCGGGTTCTGGCAAGAGTGCCACTGTTGCGGGCGGATCGCTTGGTGTTGGCAACGGGCGGGGCAGGCTGTAAGAGGGGGCAAATTGCGAACGGGGGGCGCGGGTGAGCAACGCTGAGAGTTTCATCGACGAGGTGACCGAAGAGGTCAAACGCGACAGGCTGTTCGCGGCGATGCGCAAGTATGGCTGGATCGCGGTGCTGGTGGTGCTGGCGCTGGTCGGTGGCACGGCGTGGCGCGAGTATTCCAAGGCGCAGGAGGCCGCGCAGGCGCAGGCGCTGGGGGATAGCATCCTCGCGGCGATGGATAGCGGTGACTCAGCCGCGCGCGCCACCGCTCTGGAAGACGTGGCCGCTCCGAATGCCTCCGCCGATGCCATCGTCGAGATGCTTGCCGCCGAGGCTGAAGTCGAGGCAGGCAATGTCGACGCGGCGGTGAAGCGGTTGCAGGCTGTGGCGGACAACGCCGGGGTTCCGCAGATCTATCGGCAGATCGCCAGCTTCAAGGCGCTTACCAGCGGTGCGAGTGTGCTGACGGTCGAGGACCGCCGTGCGGGCTTTCAGGCACTTGCCGTCGCTGGCCAACCGCTGCGCTTGCTGGCAGAAGAACAGCTGGCCCTGATCGATGTCGAAACCGGTGAGCGGGATGCCGCCATCGAACGCCTGCAGACCTTGCTGCAGGATGCCGAGATCACCGCAGGCTTGCGCCGCCGGGCAAGTCAGTTGATTGTGGCACTGGGTGGTACGCTGCCGGAGCAGGCCTGAGCCATCAGGCCCGTCGTTCTGGCGGGAGAGGATCGCAGGCGGGGAGAACCCGGCGCGAAGAACGGGCACGAGAGGTACGACGATGCAGCGTAATGCATTCATCCTGACAACGCTGGGCGCACTTGCGCTGGCGGGTTGCGCGGAAAAGGACCCGATCCTCACCGGCGAGCGGTTGAACGTACGGGATGTGCTGGAAACGCGGGCCGTTGCCTCGGATGTCGAGCACGTCAACGAGGCGCGGCCCTTGGCTCTGCCGTCGAGCGTTGCAAATGCCTCTTGGGCGCAAAGCCCGGTGAGCCCCTCGTCGCGGACAGCGAATGCCGCGCTTGGCACCACGCTGCAACCTCTCTTCGCGACATCGATTGGCGCAGGCGACTCGCGCCGGTCGCGGCTGAATGCGGATCCGGTGGTTGCGGATGGCCGCATCTTTACCATGGACTCGCAAAGCGTCGTGCGTGCGGTTTCCCCCGCGGGCGCAGTCTTGTGGTCGGCCGATCTGACGCCGGCCCGCGAGAGGACACCGGTGGGACAGGGCGGTGGCCTGGCCGCGGGCGGCGGCAAGCTGTTCGTCTCTTCCGGCTATGGCTCGGTCGTGGCGCTTGATCCGGCGACGGGTAAAGAGATTTGGGAACAGAAGCTGGGCAATACCGCAACCGGCGCGCCGAGCTATGCCGACGGATTGGTTTACGTCGTTTCGGGCGACAGCACAGGTTGGGCGATCGAGGCCGAGGACGGTCGGGTGCGCTGGCAGGTCGACGGTCAGGGCGATGTGAACAACGTGGCTGGTGCTGCGGCTCCGGCGGTGGGGGCACAGCACGTTGTGTTCTCCTACGGGTCCGGCGCGGTGCAGGGGGCCTTCCGGCAGGGTGGCCTTCGGATGTGGAGTTCCGAACTGCTGGGGCGGCGTTCTGGCGTGACCGTGGCGGGTGTCGATGACGTGACGGGCGATCCGCTGATCGCGGGTGACGTGGTTTATGCGGGCAACCATTCCGGCAACGTGGCGGCCATGTCGGTGTACGACGGCGAGCGGCTGTGGAGCGCGCCTTACGGTGCGTTGGGGCCGCTCTGGCCAGCGGGAAATTCCGTATTCTTCGTGTCCGATCGAAACCAGCTGGTACGGCTGGATGCAGCGACCGGCGAGGAGATCTGGAAAGTCGATCTTCCGGGCTATGTGCCGACGCGCAAGCCAAACAAGCGCCGTGACGAAGCCTATGCCAACATGGGACCGATCCTTGCCGGAGGTCGGCTGATCGTGGCGGGCTCCGACGGGCAGTTGCGGTCTTTCGACCCGGTGAGCGGTGCGCTGGTCGCGTCGGTCGAGGTGCCGGGTGGCGCCACGACGCGGCCCGTGGTTGCGGGCGGTGTTCTTTATGTCGTCTCCAGGAAGGGTGTGCTGCACGCCTACCGTTGAGGGTGCGCGATTTTTCGTCCGAAAAATCGGGTGCGCGCGGGGACTTTCGCCGCGCGCGAATATGCGCTATCTGCGCCTCTTGATCCGCGGAGCCGTTTCCCATGTCCTTCACTCTCGCCATCGTCGGTCGCCCCAACGTGGGCAAGTCGACCCTGTTCAACCGCCTCGTAGGCAAACGTCTTGCCTTGGTGGACGATCAGCCCGGTGTGACGCGCGACCTGCGCGAGGGCGCGGCGCGCCTGGGAGACTTGCGGTTCACCGTGATCGACACGGCGGGCCTAGAGAACGAGACCGACGATTCGCTGCCTGCGCGGATGCGCCGTCTTACGGAGCGCGCCGTGGATATGGCGGATGTATGCCTGTTCCTTGTGGACGCGCGGGCGGGACTTTTGCCGGATGATCGAGTGTTCGCCGAGATCCTGCGCAAGAGGGCCAAGCGAGTCATCCTTGCGGCCAACAAAGCCGAGGGCAATGCTGCCGATGCCGGGGTCTTCGAGGCCTACGAACTGGGCCTTGGCGAGCCCCTGCGGCTGTCGGCAGAGCATGGCGAGGGCATGCCGGAGCTCTATTCCATCCTGCTGCCGATCTCGGAAGAGTTCGAAGAGCGTGCCGCCGAGGATGCGCCAGACACGGACGTCGATCTGAGCGAGGCAGAGGCGGATGAGGCCGATGAAGGGGCGATCCCCATGCCGACGCCCGAGAAGCCTCTGCAGATCGCGGTGGTGGGCCGTCCGAATGCGGGCAAGTCGACGCTGATCAACCAGATCATTGGCGAGGACCGGTTGCTGACCGGGCCAGAGGCGGGGATCACACGGGATGCAATCTCGCTGAACCACGAATGGAACGGCGTGCCGATGCGCATTTTCGATACGGCAGGGATGCGCCGTCGGGCGAAGGTTCAGGAAAAGCTTGAAAAGCTGTCGGTCTCTGACGGCATCCGCGCGGTCAAATTCGCCGAGGTGGTGGTGGTTCTGCTGGACGCAGCCATTCCCTTCGAAGTTCAGGACCTTAAAATCGCGGATCTGGCCGAGCGCGAAGGGCGCGCAGTGGTCATCGCTGTCAACAAGTGGGACATCGAGGACGAGAAGCAGGAAAAGCTGAAGTGGCTGCGCGAGCAGTTCGAGCAGGTTCTGCCACAACTGCGCGGTGCGCCCCTGGTCACTGTCTCGGCGCGCACGGGCAAGGGGCTCGACAAGCTGCAAGAGGCCATCATGAAGGCCTACCTTGTGTGGAACCGTCGCGTGACAACCGGCAACCTGAACCGCTGGTTGGAAGCGATGATTTCCCGTCATCCGCCGCCCGCGCCGCAAGGCAAGCGCATCAAGCTGCGCTACATGACGCAAGCCAAGACACGGCCACCGCATTTCGTCGTGATGTGCTCGCACCCTGACAAGCTGCCGGAGAGCTATTCGCGTTATCTGGTGAACGGGTTGCGCGAGGATTTCGACATGCCCGGCACTCCGATCCGGTTGCACATGCGCGGGCAGTCGGACCGCAACCCTTACAAGGGGCGGCGGCCGAGGAAGCCGGGTGCGCTTGGCAAGCACTTGGGCAAGTTGCAGAAGAAGAAGGACTGAGCGGGGAGGCCTGCTCTGATTTGACGGAGGTCTGCAGGAGAGGGGCTCTGCCCCTCGGCCTGCGGCCTCACCCCGCGGTATTTTCGTCAAGATGAAGGCTGGTGCGCTGGTGCTTGTGGCCGCCCTTCGAAATGGTGTTCTCGGGCGCGGCGGCGCAGGGCCGTTGCGAAGCGGCGCGGCTGCTGGTTGAGTTTCCAAGAAATGAGCAGGACAGCGGGTAGCTTTGCAGTCGTGATGGCTGTTGCGGGGAGCGCCTTGTGGGCCGGTGTAAAGGACTCGAACGTCAGAGGCGTGTATTCAGGCGCCGAACTGATGGTGACCTATCCATCCCGAGCTGAACGGGGAGTATTGGGCCGATATCGCTGTCGACAAGGACAGTGTCGCTGCGGAGGACGGGTTGCTCTTGGTCCTCGCAGGAGAAGGCTTAGCCGCGCGGTAAACGCTGCGCCGGTGGCGCAGCAGGCCAAGGTCAGTTCTTTGGGCTGGCCTTTTCCAGGGCGTGCCCGTCAGACCATGTGCCATGTAACGAGCCGTCTGGCATGAGGACGTAGGTTATCGGGGTCGGATCCCCGAAATTCAGCGTAAGGATGCGACCTTCCAACTGGCCTTTTCCGGCGTAGGCCTGTCCTGCGACGGACCAACCAGCTTGGACTGAGGTGCCTTCGCCGACGAGAACAAGTTCACCGGTGTAAGCGCTGCCATCAGGGTTCAAGCCATTGATGCGGTAGGTGCCGGAAAGGCTCTCTGATTGGGCGAAGAGGGGTGGCGCTGCGAGAACAAGGGCCGCAAAGGGAAGAATGCGCATGGGAAATGGCTTTCGCACTGGGACAATGCGATAGCCTAGGCGCAATTATTGCGGTCTGTCTATTCCGTATCGGTGCCGCGCAGGCCGAGGATGCCGATGATGCCGATCACGCAGAGGCCGACCACGGCGGCGTTCAGCGGGCCGGTGTTCTGGACGATTACGCCGACCAGCGCCCAGATGACCGTCAGGCCGTATTCCGGGGCGCGGTGCAGACGGTACTGCACTGTCAGGGCGATGAGCAGCGCGAGGATCAGCGAAATCAGCGCGGCGGGGGTGGGCGGCAGGATGTTGTAACCGCCCAGCAGGACGCCAAGCGCCACGCAGGCGGCAGCAGTCAGCCATCCGGCGTAGATCGCCACGGGGGCCTGTTGCAGCCAGCGGTCGGTGACGCCCAAGCGAAAGACGGCCTTCAGCGCGGCGGCGAGCATACCAAAGATCAACGCCATCGCAAGCAGCGGCGAGACGGAGGCGACGGGCAGCCAGGTGGCGCCGATGCCGAGGCTGAGCACCATCCAGGGGCGGTAGGCGGCCCAGTCCGGGTCCTCGGGGCGCTTGAGGGCACCGAACACCGCCGCGATGACCAGCCAGACGTAGATCATGCCCCAGATGGCAAAGGCGTAGCCCGAGGGCTGGACGGGCGGTTCCTCGATCACCTTGGGGAATTGCGTCGGCTCGAAGCCGTTGAAACCGGGCACCACGAAATACGAGCCGATGAAGGCCGCCGTGGCGAGCACGAGGCCGTAGGCCCAGAGACGGTTCTTCGTCGGGTCTGTGAGTGTCACGCGAGGGTGCCTTCGGCTGTGAGGCGGGTCTTGCCGCCGAGGTAGGGGTGCAGGACGGCGGGCAGGTCGATGGAGCCGTCCGCCTGCTGGCCATTTTCCAGCACGGCGATCAGGCAGCGCCCCACGGCGAGGCCGGAGCCGTTCAGCGTGCCGACGAAGCCGGGCTTGCCGCCGTCGGCGGGCTTGAACCGGGCGTTCATGCGGCGCGCCTGGAAGTCACCGCAGGTCGAGACGGACGAGATCTCGCGGTAGGTGTCCTGACCGGGCAGCCAGACCTCGATATCGTGGGTCTTTTGCGCGCCAAAGCCCATGTCGCCGGTGCACAGGACCACGGTGCGATAGGGCAGTTCCAGCTTTTCGAGGATTGCCTGCGCGCATTTCGTCATGCGGTGGTGTTCGTTGATGCACTCGTCGGGGTGGCAGATGGTGACCATCTCGACCTTTTCGAACTGGTGCTGGCGCAGCATCCCGGCGGTGTCGCGGCCTGCGCTGCCCGCCTCCGAACGGAAGCACTGCGAATGCGAGGTCATGCGGCGGGGGAGGCTCACCTCGTCCACCGTGTCGCCGTAGACCGTGTTGGTCAGCGTGACCTCCGACGTCGGGATCAGCCACCAGCCGTTGGTGGTTTCATAGGAATCTTCGCCGAATTTCGGCAGCTGGCCGGTGCCGTACATCATGTCGGATTTCACCAGCACAGGCGCCCATGTCTCGGTCAGTTCGTGCTCGTCGATGTGGGTGTCGAGCATGAATTGCGCCAGCGCGCGGTGGACGCGGGCGACGGCGCCTTTCAGCACCACGAAGCGCGAGCCGGAAAGTTTTGCAGCGGTCTCGAAATCCATCCCGGGCAGAACGCCGGGCAGTTCATAATGTTCCTTCGGTTTGAAATCGAAGGTCCGGGGCGTGCCCCAGCGGTGGATTTCCACGTTGTCGTTTTCATCCGCGCCGTCCGGTACATCGGCCAGCGGCAGGTTCGGGATGCCCATGAGCAACTCGGTCAGCTGGGCGTCCAGCGCCTTTGCCTTCTCGGTCATCTCGGCCACTTCGGCCTTTTTCGTGGCGACCAGCGCGCGCAGGCGTTCGAATTCGGCCTCGTCGCCCGACGCCTTGGCGGCGCCGACCGATTTCGAGGCCTTGTTCTGGTCGGCCTGCGCGGTCTCGGCGGCATGGATCGCGGCGCGGCGTTCCTCGTCCAGGGCCAGGACCTGAGACGACATCGGGGCATCCCCACGGCGCGAGAGCGCCGCATCCCATGCGGCCGGATTTTCGCGGATGGCGCGGATGTCGTGCATCACTTTCTCCCTGAGGTCGGCATATGAGTCGGACCGCTTATGCCCCAACTTTGCGGGGGAGTGTAGGGGCCAGCCCGTCGCGGTCCAGAGCGCGCTTTCCTAATTGTTTCCTAACGGAATACGCAGCGTTTCCAACTTAACGGGATTTTTCCGACTCATCGTCATGATCCCCGACATAGCCCGGCGACAGAGGCAGACCGGGCATCGAGGAGTACCGCGATGGCTTTTGGCTTGCTCGCGGTCATCGGGGCGATGGTCCTGATGACCATTCAAAGTGCTGTGGATGACATCGCCGAACTGGGCGACGAGATCATCACCGAAGGCAACAACACCGCCGGAAGCAACGGCGACGATGTGATCGAGGGCAATGCCGAACCCAACTACATCCTGCCCAGCAGCGGCAACGACGTGGTGGATGCGGGTGCCGGGAACGACACCATCTCGGACTACACCCTGGGGGCCGAAAAAGTGCGCTCGGACGCCGGTCTGGTGAACGGCAACTGGAGCGATGATACGATTTACGGCGGCGAGGGGAACGACGTGATCCTTGCAACGGGGGGGGCGGACTGGGTTGACGGCGGGCCGGGGGATGACCGGATCAATACGCTGGATCTGCATCCGGACTCGCCCTATGCGCCCGATCACGTCGACGGTGGTTCGGGCGATGATTGGCTGGTGGGTAACGACGGTGACACGCTGATCGGTGGAACAGGAACGGATTTCTTCACCAATCTCATCGAAGACCACAACGATGACTCCGCGGTGGTGGTCGAGGATTTTCAGCCCGGTGAGGTGATGGAACTGCTGATTTACGACCGTGCGTTGCTGCCAGCGGATGGCAGCGATCCGGTGGGCGAGCTGCGCGACGGTCCGGACGGGGCGATCCTGTCGGTGAATGGCTACGACGCGGTCGTCTTCAGGGATTCGCTGGCCAAGGATCTGAACGGCGACATCCGGGTGCTGGACGGGCGTTCGCTTTAGGTTTGGCCCGAGGGATCCCCCGCGCCGGAGATTTAAGACAAAGGTCACGCCGGGGCGCCCTGCCTCGGCGATTTTCGTCCGTCATTTGCGCATGGACAGCTGGTCCCTGAGCCAGTCGTCGACCGGCACGACCAGCGCTTCCTCCTCGACGACGGCAGAGATGACCGCGACGATGCGTCGGTCCTTGCCCTCGCCGGACAGGACTGGCCCGCCGGACTGCCCGGGCTCCACCCGGCAACGGATGCGCCATATGGCAAAGGTCTCATCGCCGTAACAGTAGGGCGTTTCGGTCAGGTGATGTGGAGCGCTGCGTTGATAGCCCATGAGGGTCAAAGGGCCGGGCAAACCGCCCGACCCAAGTGGCACCGGTGCGGGGGACAGCGGTTCCGCCAATGTTATCAGTGCAATATCGTGACGCAGATCAAAGCCGCCGTCGTGGTAGGCCTGCGGGTGAACGTCGACCGATTTGATCCTGGCCGTGCCGGTCGTGGTCTCTCCGTTCCATCCCGCCACGAACACCATGTCCCCCAGCCGTTTCAGATAGCCGTCGGAGGGGGACGTCACGCAATGCGCGGCGGTCAGGGCCAGGTCGGGCGCAACGAGGCTGGCGGTGCACATTTCACGGTGGCGATAACCTGAAAGGTTCAATCGCCCGACGGCCTCTTGGACGTCCGCCTGTGCGGCGGGCGCAAGTGTCAGCACGAGGACCGTCAGGGCGCGAAACATGTCGCCAACATAACGCAGACAGGATCGCAATCCAGCCGTCACCGCGTCACGCTGCCTTCGCCGCCTTGCATCCGCGCCCCGGCGGGCATAGGTATCGCGCAATTTCGCGGGGGGTGCCCCTGTGAGCATAACTGACCCTGACAGGAGCATCCCATGGACCAGCAGACCCTTTCCTCCTTCGTGATGATGGGCCTGATCTTTGCCATCATGTACTTTCTTCTCATCCGCCCGCAGCAGAAGAAGGTGAAGGAACACAAGGCAATGATCGAGGCCATCCGCCGCAATGACATCGTCATCACGCAGGGTGGGATCATCGGCAAGGTGTCCAAGGTCAAGGACGACAACGAGCTGGAAATCGAGATCGCCGAGGGTGTGAAGGTCCGCGTCATGCGCGCCACAATCGCCACGGTGAAATCCAAGACCGAACCCGCCGAGGCCTGATACCAAATGTTGCAGATCGACGCCTGGAAGCGCTGGACGATCTGGCTCACCGTCGTGGTGGGCCTGGCGCTGGCCCTGCCGAACCTGTTCTACACCCGTGTTGAGCAGCACAATGACGCGGTAAAGGCCATCGAGGCCGGGGCCGATACCTCCGAGAACCGCGCGGCCGAGGCCCTCTGGCCCTCGTACCTGCCCTCGGGGCTGGTCAATCTCGGGCTCGATCTGCGTGGCGGTGCGCATCTTCTGGCCGAAGTGCGCGTCGAAGAAGTCTACAAGTCCCGCATGGAAGCGCTGTGGCCCGAGGTCCTGCGCGTCCTGCGGGCAGAGCGCGATACCGTCGGCACAATCCGCTGGAACTCTGCCGCCACCGATCAGGGTGAATTGCGGGTGCGGCTGGTGTCTAACTCGGACGCCATGCCGCGTGCCATCGAACTGGTGAACGCGCTGCGTCAGCCGGTCGTGTCGCTGACCGGGGCGGGCACCCATGACATCGAAGTCTCGGGCGAGGGCGACGAACTGGTCGTGCGCCTGTCGGAGGCCGAAAAGCAGGCCACCGACGACCGCACCATGCAGCAGTCGCTGGAGATCATCCGCCGCCGCATCGACGAGGTCGGCACGCGGGAGCCTACGATCCAACGCCAGGGCTTCAACCGGATCCTGATCCAGGTGCCGGGCATCGGCTCGGCGGCTGAGCTGAAAGACATCATCGGCACCACCGCGCAGCTGACGTTCCAGCCCGTGGTAGGCCGCACCGACAATGCGAACGAAGTGGCCGGGGCGGGGAATGAAGTGCTGCCCTCGGCCGAGGACGCAGGCGTCTACTACATCCTCGAACAAAGCGCAGTCGTGACGGGCGAGGAGCTGACAAACGCGCAGCCATCCTTCGACCAGAACGGCCGCCCGGCGGTGAGCTTCACCTTCAACCCCGGTGGCGCCCGCAAGTTCGGCGATTACACGGCGGCGAACATCGGGTCTCCCTTTGCCATCGTGCTCGACAACGAGGTCATCTCGGCCCCCGTCATCCAGTCGCACATCGGCGGCGGGTCCGGGATCATAACCGGCAATTTCTCGGTCGAGGAATCGACAAACCTCGCGGTGCTGCTGCGCGCCGGTGCGCTGCCTGCGGGCATGGACTTCCTCGAAGAACGGACCATCGGCCCGGAACTGGGGCAGGACAGCATCGAAGCCGGCAAGCTGGCGACCGGTGTAGCCTTTGTCGCTGTGCTGGGGTTCATGCTGGCCAGCTACGGCCTGTTCGGCGTGTTTGCCAATATCGCGCTGATCCTTAACGTGGCGCTGATGTTCGGCCTGCTGTCCATGATCGGTGCGACGCTGACACTGCCGGGGATCGCGGGCATCGTGCTGACGGTGGGCATGGCTGTGGACGCCAACGTTCTGATCTTCGAACGTATCCGTGAAGAGTTAAGAACCGCCAAAGGCCCCGCGCGGGCCATCGAACTGGGCTATGAAAAGGCGCTGAGCGCCATCGTCGATGCCAACATTACCACCTTCATCACCGCAATGATTCTCTACGTGATGGGCTCTGGCCCGGTGCGTGGCTTTGCGGTGACGCTGGGCTTTGGCATCATCACTTCGGTGTTCACCGCGATCTTTGTCACGCGTCTGCTGATCGTGACCTGGTTCGAACGCCGCCGCCCCAAGACGATCGAGGTCTGACATGCGCTTGCGACTGGTTAAAGACGACCTGAACTGGGACTTCTTCTCGAAGTCCATTTTGTGGCTGGGCATTTCCGGCGTGATGGTGATCGTGGCCCTGGGCAGCTTCTTTGTGCAGGGGCTGAACTATGGCATCGATTTCAAGGGCGGCACCACGATCCGAACCGAGAGCGCGCAGGCGGTTGACGTGGGCGCCTACCGTGATGCGTTGGCTGCCTTGGGGCTGGGCGATACGGTGATTTCCGAGGTCTTCGACCCGAATTTCCGCGACGATCAGCATGTTGCCATGGTTCGCATCGGCGCGCAGGACGACGCCGAGGCGGTGAGCGCAGAGACGCTCCAAGCCGCCGAGGACGCGTTGAAGGCCGTGTCGCCCGACATCAAGTTCGTATCGGTCGAATCGGTGGGGCCGAAGGTGTCCGGCGAATTGATCCAGACGGCCGCTGTGGCCGTGGCCTTGGCCATCGGAGCCGTGCTGGTCTACATCTGGTTGCGGTTCGAATGGCAATTCGCCCTAGGTGCGGTGATCGCGCTGATCCACGACGTGGCCCTGACCATCGGGATTTTCAGCGAATTGCAGATCAAGTTCGACCTTGCGATCATCGCGGCGCTGCTGACCATCGTCGGCTACTCGCTGAACGACACGGTGGTGGTGTTCGACCGGGTGCGCGAGAACCTCATCAAATACAAGACCAAGGACCTCAAGGAAGTCCTGAACATGTCGATCAACGAGACCATGAGCCGGACGATCATGACCTCGCTCACCACGCTGCTGGCGCTGATTGCGCTGCTGGTGCTGGGCGGCGACGTGATCCGCGGCTTCGTCTTTGCGATGACTTGGGGTGTAATTGTCGGCACGTACTCGTCGATCTTCGTGGCCTCTGCCATCCTTCTACGTCTTGGCGTAAAGCGCGACTGGTCGAAGCCGGCGGACACACCGGGCACGCAGTTCGGCGATGTGGACGCGTGATGCGGTTGAACGAGATCAGCTTTGGCAATGCCCGGCCCGTGGATGGCTACGGACCGGGCTTTTTCCGTGTCGGCGGCGAGGTGCATGAGGGCGCTTTGTTGTTGTGGGACAAGGGCCTGGCGGGCTGGGGTGGTCTGGAGGATCATGCCAGCCTGATGGGCTTTGTGGGGCAGGTGGACGTGTTGTTCGTCGGTACCGGCGCCGAGATCGCGCATCTGCCCGCGGCGCTGCGCGAGCGGCTGGAGGCCGAGGGGCTGGGGGTCGAGGTGATGAATTCGCCGTCGGCCTGCCGGACCTACAACGTGCTGTTGTCCGAAGGGCGGCGGGTGGCCCTGGCGGTGCTGCCAGTCTGAGGCGGGGGACGAATTTTCATGAAAATTCGGGGGCTTCCGTGTTGAAGGTGACGGATCTGACGGTGTCGCGCGGCGGAGTGCCGGTGCTGGAGGAGCTGTCGTTCGTGCTGGAGCCGGGCCGCGCGCTGGTGCTGCGGGGGCCGAATGGTGCGGGCAAGACGACGCTGCTGCGCACGGTGGCGGGCTTGCAGCCTGCCTTGGCGGGCACCGTCGAGGGGGCGGGCGAGCGCATCGCCTATGCCGCCCATGCCGACGGGTTGAAGACCATGCTTACGGTGACGGAGAATCTGCACTTCTGGGCGCAGGTCTTTGGCACCAAAGGGATTCCCGAGGCGGTCGAGGCCTTTGACCTCTTGGCTTTGCAAGACCGTCCGGCGGGTTCGCTGAGCGCCGGGCAGAAGCGGAGGCTGGGGCTGGCGCGGCTGATGGTGACGGGGCGGCCCGTCTGGGTGCTGGACGAGCCGACGGTGTCGCTGGACGTGGCCTCGGTCGCCTTGTTCGCCGATGCGGTGCGGCGGCATCTGGCGGGTGGAGGCTCGGCCCTGATGGCGACGCATATCGACCTCGGGCTGGAGGCGGACGTGCTGGATGTCGGTCCCTACAAGGCCCGTCCAAGGGTCGCCGTGGAAGACGAGGCTTTCCTGTGACTGCGTTGCTTGTCAGGGACTTGCGGCTCGCGGTTCGTGCGGGCGGGGGCTTCGGCCTGGGCCTCGCGTTCTTTCTGATCGTGACGGTGCTGGTGCCCTTTGGCGTCGGGCCGGAGATGGGTCTGCTGTCCAAGATCGCACCGGGGGTGCTGTGGATCGGGGCTTTGCTTGCCTGCCTGCTGTCGCTGGACCGCATTCTGGCGCTGGATTGGGAGGACGGGTCGCTGGACCTGCTGGCGACGGCTCCGCTGCCGATGGAGGGGATCGTCAGCGTGAAGGCGCTGGCGCATTGGATCACCACGGGGTTGCCGCTGGTGGTCGCGGCGCCGATGCTGGGCGTGCTGCTGGGGCTGCCGCCGGAGGGGTTCCGCTGGGTGTTCGTCAGCCTGCTGCTGGGCACACCCGCGCTGTCGGTCATTGGGACCTTTGGCGCGGCGCTGACCGTGGGGTTGAAGCGCGGCGGGTTGCTGATGTCGCTGTTGGTGCTGCCGCTCTACGTGCCGACGCTGATCTTTGGCGCGGAGGTGGCGCGGAGGGGCGCCGAGGGGCTGGCGGTGTCGACACCGCTGGCGATGCTGGCGGGGATCAGCTTTGGCGTGATGGCGCTGTTGCCTTTTGCCAGCGCGGCGGTGCTGAAGATCAACCTGCGGTGAGGGAGGGGCCGGTGGCGGCCCCTCGTTTGGTCATGCGACGGTGTGGAACAGCGCCGAGGCGGGCTTGCGCACCTTGGGGGCCTTTTCCAGCCAGTCGCCTTCGCCACGGTAGCCGAGCGCCAGGATGACCTGCGACTTCAGGCCCTTGGCTGCGAGGTCGAGGGTCTTGTCGGCCTCGGCGGGGTTGAAGCCTTCCATCGGCGTGGCGTCCACCTGCTGTTCGGCGGCGGCGAGCATGGCAAAGCCCAGTGCGATATAGGCCTGGCGGGCGGCGTGTTCGGCGTTCACCTTGGGGTCGCGGGGGACATAGGCGCCCTTGAGCATGGTGAAATAGTTGGAGGCTATCTCGGAGGGGCCGCGCGCAGCCTCGTTCGCGGCGAGCACGTCGTCGATTCGGGCGTCGGTGTAGGTGTCCCAGCTGGCAAAGACCAGCACGTGGCTGGCGTTGTCCACGGCGGCCTGATTCATGCCCATGAGGCCGAGGTTCTTCTTTACCTCGGGGTTGGTCACCACGAAGACTTCGAAGGGCTGGGTGCCGGAGGAGGTCGGCGCGAGGCGAATGGCCTCGAGGATCGCGTCGAGCTTGTCTGCGGGGATGGTGCGGGTGGCGTCGTAGGTCTTGGTGGCGTAGCGCCAGGTCATCAGGTCGTGAAGCATGTCGTTCTCGTGAGTGGGGCGCGTCCGATGGGGCGCGGCATGTGGCGTAACTAAACAGTTCGGTTCAGAATTCAAACGCCGTCGCCGCACATGGGCTGTGCGCTGGCGATTGGTCGCGGTTCTTTGAGCGTGGAGATGTTGCGCGGGGGGCCGTTTTCGGGTGTAAACGCCGCGAAGAAGGGGAGGATCCATGGCGTCGATCTGGGAATATGCCAATCCGGTGAAGTTCATCCGTACCACGGACAAACTGTTGCCGTGGCTGTCGGGGGCGGCGGTCATCGCCTTGGTGGGCGGGCTGATCTGGGGCTTCTTCCTGACGCCCGAGGATTACAAGCAGGGGTCCACGGTCAAGATCATCTACCTGCATGTCCCGGCGGCGCTGATGGCGATCAATGCCTGGCTGATGATGCTGGTGGCCTCGCTGGTGTGGATCGTGCGGCGGCACCATGTGAGTGCGCTGGCGGCGCGGGCGGCGGCCCCCATCGGAGCGCTGTTCACGGTGATCGCCTTGGCAACCGGCGCGATCTGGGGCCAGCCCATGTGGGGAACCTGGTGGGCCTGGGACCCGCGTCTGACGTCCTTCCTGATCCTGTTCCTGTTCTACCTCGGTTACATGGCCCTGTGGGAAGCGATCGAGAATGACGACACCGCCGCCGACCTGACGTCGATCCTGTGCCTCGTGGGGTCAGTCTTTGCTGTGCTCAGCCGCTATGCGGTGAACTTCTGGAACCAGGGCTTGCACCAGGGCGCGTCGGTGATGCGTGCGGGCGCGATGATGGGCGACACCGAGGAGCGCGTGTCCAACGTCTATGCCCTGCCGCTGTTCGTCTGCATGGCTGGGTTTGCGCTGCTGTTCATCGCGCTGGTGTTCCTGCGCACGCAGACGGAGATCCGGGCGCGGCGCACGCGGGCGCTGCTGGCGCGGGAGCGCATGGCATGAAGGAGAGCCTGATGCCGGAACTGGGCAAATATGCGACCGAGGTGCTGTCGTCTTACGTGGTGTCCCTGGTGTTGATCGTGGTCTTCGTGGCGATGTCCGTGCATCGGTCGCGCAAGGTGCGCCGCGCGCTGGAGCAGGTGGAGGGCCGCAAGAATGGCTAAGGTTTCGCCGCTGATGGTGCTGCCGCCGCTGATCTTTGCGGCGTTTGGCGTGATGGCCTACATGGGTCTGAAGAACTCGGACGAAACGCACCGGCTGGAGAGCATGTTCGAGGGCAAGCCTGCGCCCGCCATGACGGATGTGGCGCTGGAAGGCTATCCGGGGATCACGCTGGAGATGCTGACCTCGGGCGAGGTGACGCTGGTGAACTTCTGGGCCTCCTGGTGCCCGCCGTGCCGGGCGGAGCATCCGAAGCTGTTGGAATTGCAGGGGCAGGGGCTGACGATCCTTGGCGTGAACTTCAAGGATCAGGCGGGCAATGCGACGTCTTACCTTGGCGACGAGGGGAACCCGTTTGCGGCGGTGGCCTTTGACCCGGCGGGGCGCACGGCGATCGACTGGGGTGTGACCGGGCCGCCGGAGACCTTCATCCTCGACGGTGAGGGAACGGTGCTGTTCAAGTTCGTCGGTCCGCTGGTCGGGTCCGATTACGAGCAGCGGTTCCTGCCGGAGCTGGAGAAGGCGCTGGCCGCGCAGTAAGGCGGGGCTGCGCTTGCAGCGCGTATCTGCGAAACAAGGAAGCAGGGGCCGGTGTGGCCCCTTTTTCGTTGGCGGCTCAGAGGTCGCAGGGCGTGGATTCACCGGCGGCCTCTGCGGTGAGGGCGGGTGCCTCGGAGCAGGTGGTGGCCGGGGTGGTGCTGGCGTAGGCGCCGTAGACTGCGAGCAATAGCAGGGCGGCGGCCTGGAAGAGGGTAATGATTTTCATCTGTCTGGCCTGTTGTTCGATTTTGGGCCTTCTGGCCTTCGTGCTGTTCAAAACTGGGGTCTTGGCTTTGCGATTAAAGGGCCGCGCGGGGGGAAAACAGTCCCGCGTGGGGAGGGTGCTGAAAACTTGCGCGGAAGCGCGCCGGGGGATGGGTTTTTCGGCAGGGGGTTGCCGAAAGGTCATGCGTAATGCTGTCGATTTAACGAGATTTGAACATTGGCGCGAGGTCGGGAAAGCCTGACCCGTTGGGGTGGAATCTTGTCCAGTGGGCGCGTATATGGGTCGTGTGGCCCGCAAAATGGGCCGATGGAGTTTGCATGTTGGAGCTTGTGTCGGTCCGCTGAGGACCGGGCATTCCCGAAGATCCGGTCCTGATGAGACCCGTCCGCCCGCGCGATGTTCGGGGGACGGCAATTTTGTCGTGTGGACTGAGACCCATGAACATTTCGAAAGTGGAACAGCGCGTGCTGCACGTGCTGGCAATGGGCGGCGCCGTGGCCTTTGAACGCGGCGACAATGGCAAGCTGGTGGAGGTGACCTGTGTCTCCCGCGAGGGGCACGCGTTGGGCGATTGCTCCTTGCCCGTGGTGGAGCGGTTGCGGCGCAGGCGGTTCATCCGCTCGCGCGGCGGTGGGCCTTACCGCGTGACCGAAGCCGGGTTGCGCGCGGTCAGGGCGCAGCTGGACCAGCGTTGAGGCATTGTCTTGAGAAAGGAAAAGGCGCCCCTTGGGGCGCCTTTTTTGTTCGGGGGTGAGTCGGGGCGAAGCCCCGACCTACGCATTCACACGCCGATCAGGAGGCGGCGAGGTTGCGCAGCACGTAGTGCAGAACGCCGCCGTGCTCGATGTATTCGACCTCGATCGCCGTATCGATGCGGCACTTGATCTGGATCTCTTTCACCGAACCGTCGCCCATGGTGATCGTGCAGGGCACGACTTCGAGCGGCTTGATGGTGTCGAGGCCGGAGATGGAGACGGTCTCGTCACCGGTCAGGCCCAGCGTCTTGCGGGTGTCGCCGCCGGTGAACTCGAACGGGATGACGCCCATGCCGACGAGGTTCGAGCGGTGGATACGCTCGAAGTTCTCGGCGATCACGGCCTTCACGCCCAGCAGAGCGGTGCCCTTGGCTGCCCAGTCACGCGAGGAGCCCGCGCCGTACTGTTCGCCACCGAAGATGACGAGCGGTGTGCCTGCCTCCTGGTAGGCCATGGCGGCGTCGTAGATCGAGGTCTGCGCGCCATCCGGGCCCTTGGTGTAGCCGCCTTCGACGCCGTCCAGCATCTCGTTCTTGATGCGGATGTTGGCGAAGGTGCCGCGCATCATGACTTCGTGGTTGCCGCGACGCGCGCCGTAGGAGTTGAACTCGCGCACGGGGACCTGACGTTCCACCAGGTACTTGCCCGCCGGGGTGGTGTCCTTGAAGGAGCCAGCCGGAGAGATGTGGTCGGTGGTGATCATGTCGCCGAGGACGGCCAGGACGCGCGCACCTTCGATGTTCGAGATGGTGCCCGGTTCCTTGGACATGCCCTGGAAGTACGGCGGGTTCTGCACGTAGGTCGAGGCTGCCGGCCAGTCGTAGGTTTCGCCGCCGTTGACTTCGACCGCCTGCCACTTCTCGTCGCCCTTGAAGACGTCGGCGTACTTGGCCTGGAAGGCCTCGCGCGTGACGGTCTTTTCCACCAGATCGGCGATCTCGGCGGAGGTCGGCCAGATGTCTTTCAGGTAGACGTCGTTGCCGTTCTTGTCCTGACCGATCACGTCGGTGGCGATGTTGACGTTCATGTCACCCACCAGCGCGTAGGCCACCACGAGGGGCGGGGAGGCGAGGTAGTTGGCGCGGACGTCGGGCGAAATGCGGCCTTCGAAGTTGCGATTGCCCGAGAGTACCGAGGTCGCCACGAGGTCGTACTTGTTGATGGCGGCCGAGATCGGGGCGTCCAGCGGGCCGGAGTTGCCGATGCAGGTGGTGCAGCCGTAGCCCACGAGGTTGAAGCCGATAGCGTCGAGGTGTTCCTGGAGACCGGCCGCTTCGAGGTACTCGGACACGACCTGCGAGCCGGGGGCCAGCGAGGTCTTCACCCAGGGCTTGCGGTTCAGGCCCAGCTCATGCGCCTTCTTCGCCACCAGACCCGCGCCGATCATGACGTAGGGGTTGGAGGTGTTGGTGCAGGAGGTGATCGAGGCGATCACGATGGAGCCGTCGTGCAGCTGGTAGTTGCCGTCGGCGGTTTCCACGTAGCCGCGCTTGTGGCTGCCGGTGTCGCCGGGGATGTCGCGGGGCTCGGGCTTGCCGCCTTCGCCTTCCCAGCGGACTTCGTCCTTCTTGGGC
This sequence comes from Sagittula sp. S175, assembly GCF_049800975.1. Taxonomy (NCBI): domain Bacteria; kingdom Pseudomonadati; phylum Pseudomonadota; class Alphaproteobacteria; order Rhodobacterales; family Roseobacteraceae; genus Sagittula; species Sagittula sp. S175. The sequence goes on along the minus strand of NZ_JBNAGB010000001.1, from coordinate 574,329 downwards.
ACGTCCTGGCCGTCGCGCACACCCTTGATGTACTTGGCGAAGGCCGAGGAGGCTTCGGTCAGGGCGATGTAGTCCTGCGGACGCTTCGGGCCGGAGATGGCGGGGACGATGGTGCCCATGTCCAGTTCCAGCGTCGAGGAGTATACCGGAGCGTAGTCCGCGCCACGCCACATGCCGTTTTCCTTGGCGTAGGCTTCGACCAGGGCGATGCGGGATTCTTCGCGGCCCGAGACGCGCAGGTAGCGCAGGGTCTCGTTGTCGATCGGGAAGAAACCGCAGGTTGCGCCGTATTCCGGTGCCATGTTGGCGATGGTGGCGCGCTGTGCCAGCGGCAGGTTGTCGAGGCCGTCGCCGTAGAATTCCACGAACTTCGACACCACGCCATGTGCGCGCAGCATTTCCACGACCTTCAGCACGAGGTCGGTGCCGGTGGTGCCTTCGACCATCTCGCCGGTGAGCTTGAAGCCCACGACTTCGGGGATCAGCATGGAGATCGGCTGGCCGAGCATGGCGGCCTCTGCCTCGATCCCGCCGACGCCCCAGCCGAGGACGGCTGCGCCGTTGACCATGGTGGTGTGGGAGTCGGTGCCGACGAGGGTGTCGGGGTAGGCGACGGTTTCACCGTTCTGGTCCGTGTCGGTCCAGACGGTCTGGGCGAGGTATTCCAGGTTCACCTGGTGGCAGATGCCGGTGCCCGGGGGCACGACGCGGAAGTTGTTGAACGCGGTCTGGCCCCACTTGAGGAATTCGTAGCGCTCCATGTTGCGCTCGTACTCGCGGTCCACGTTCATCTGGAAGGCGCGCGGGTTGCCGAATTCGTCGATCATCACCGAGTGGTCGATCACGAGGTCGACGGGGTTCAGCGGGTTGATCTTCTGTGCGTCGCCGCCGAGCGCCTTGATGCCGTCACGCATGGCGGCGAGGTCGACCACGGCGGGAACGCCGGTGAAGTCCTGCATCAGCACGCGGGCCGGACGGTAGGCCAGTTCACGGTCGCCCTTGCCGCCGTTCTTTGCCCAGTCGGCAAACGCCTTGATGTCGTCCACGGTGACGGTCTTGCCGTCCTCGAAGCGCAGCATGTTCTCCAGAACCACCTTCAGCGCGGCGGGCAGCTGGCTGAAATCGCCGAGGCCAGCGGCCTGGGCCGCGGGGATCGAGTAGTAGGCGACGGTCTCACCGCCTGCGGTGAGCGTCTTGCGCGTCTTGGCACTGTCGTGGCCGACCTGGACTGTCATTGGAAACCTCCGATGGGTGACGGACTGTTTGGATTGCGCCCCTCATGCCGCAATGCCGCGTACAACTCAAGAGGGGTGCGTCGTTTTGTATGCCGTTGTACACAATTTTTTGCGCTTATTTTGCAGGTCGTTCAGCGGATCGCCCGGGCAAGGGGTCAGGTGAGCGCACGTCGCGCTTCGAAATAGCGCACCATGCCGGTGTACTCGCTGTCTGCTTGCGTGAGGGTGGTGAGCATGTCCAGCGCCATGTCGCGCAATTCCGCATCATCGACCGACAGGACGCGCACCTGAAAGGCATAGTTGCGCCATTGCTTATATCTTCGGCGCAGCAGTTGCGGGCGGTTCAGGCCGTAGATGCGTTCGCAGGCGTCCACCACGGCGGGGGCGCGGGTGTTGTCGGGGTTGGGGATGACCCAAACCTCCTGCGCGCCGTCGAAGACCTCCCATGCGAAAAGGTCCGCGGGGTCGTCGAAGTAGGGGTTGGGGATCAGCGGGGCCTCGGCGCGGTGGAGCGCGGTGAAGGCGGCGATGGCCTCGGCCTTCAGCGGGTCGGGGGCGAAGGTTCGTGCCAGCGCTTCGAGGTCGTCATCGGAAAGGTCGGCGGTGATGACCGGGTCGGGCATCTTCTGGCCGGTGTATTCGAACTGCGCGCTTTTGAACTGTTGGTTACAGACCGAGCAGGAGGCGAGGTAGTTGTCGTAGACATAGGCCAGCCACCAGTAGACGGATTTGGGGCGGTAGTGTTCCACGTCGCCAAAGGCCACGGCGGTCACGTTGCTTTCGCAGTAGGCGCATTTGTCGTGGGTTTCGAGCAGCAGCTGAGCCTTGGCCTTGGACCATTTCGACTCGATCTCCGGGGCGGGGGGCTGGCCTTCGGCGACCTGACCGCGCACCTCCTTCATCATGGCGAGCAGGCGCGTGACGGGCGTCTTGCCACGAAAGGATGAGATGATCGCGCCCTTGTCGCGGATGCGGGTGAGCGGAATCACTGGCTGCCTCCGCGCAGTTTGGCGGACATGCGCGACAGAAGCTCCTGCTGGCGGGGCGAGAGGCGGATGTCCTCGATCGGGTCGGAGGGGACGCGGTCGACGCGGGCGGCGATTTCGGTCATGCGCTGGCTGTCTTCGGCGGAGCGCGTGGCGCTGCGGGCAAGGGAACGGTACTCGGCCTTTTCCTGTTCCAGCGACATGGATTCGTCGGAGACATGGCCAAAGGCCTCGGTCACCATCAGCTGATTGAGCAGCAGGTCGCCCGGCACGCCGTCGAAGCGTTCGATCACCGGCGGACCGTCGCGGCGGATGCAGTAGTGCAGGGCGCCTTCGGGGGATTGCTGGGCGGTGACGACGGAATGGGTCGTCACGACAAGCTGCATGTTGGGCAATTGCCGGTCGAGGAATTGCAACAGGCGGCGCTGCCATTTCGGGTGCAGGTGCAGGTCGACCTCGTCGATCAGCAGCAGGCCGCGGGCGTGCAGCGGGTTCTGGTAGTCATCCCAGATCTCGGTGATCTGGAACAGCAGGTCACCGATCCATGCGGCGACGGTCTGGTAGCCGTCGGACAGGCGGTCCAGCGGCACGCGCCCGTCGGGGGTGTCGAACAGCAGCACCTGCCGCGCCTTGTCGATCTCGGCAAAGGTGAGGTCGGGGAGGAAGTCGTTCATCACCCGGTGGATCAGGTCGATCTGTGCGCCCTCGGTGGCGTAGTCGAGCTTCATCGCCCATTGTTCCAAGGGGTTGAGCGGCGCGTCACGGTCAAACAACGAGGCCATGGCATTGGCGCGGGGATGGCCGAAGCGGCGGCGCGGTTCCAGCCCTTGCGTCTGGGCGAGGCGGCGGGAGGAGCCATAAGCGAAGGCCGGGTAATTGCGGATCGCGTGGGACAGGGCGTTGTTCAGCGGCTCGAGCGTCTGGAGCGAGCGGGCGAGGAAGCTGGAGGGCGTGTCGTCGCGGCGGAACTCCAGCGCGATGTGGCGGGGCTGGTCGGTCTTGGTGGAGATCACCGCCTCGATCCGGCCCGCGTCAGCATCGCCGCGAATCCATGCGGCGGGGTCGCGGACCAGGTCGATCAGCGCGTCGGAGCCGCCCATCACCGCGCCGATGGCCTGCAAAACAGTGGATTTGCCGGTGCCGTTCTCGCCCAGAAGGACGGTCCATTTGCGGTTGTCCGCGCCCGGCACGTCGAAATTCAGGGCGGTGTCCGCGAAGCAGCGGATGTTGGTCAGGCGGAGGCTTTGCAGGTACATCGGGCAGGGTCCTCGGCTTGTGGTTGAGCGGAGTGTGCCTATTGGGGCGCGGTGACGCAAGGCTTGGCCGCGTGGCGCTCACCGGGGTTCCCGAAACCTTGATTGGTATTTCCGAAAGGTGTTGGCTACATCCTGACAGGACGAAGGACGATCGGAGGCCCCGGACAGATGCGGAATTTTCCCGGTGTAAGGCTGGCGGGCGTGATGCTTGCCGCTTGCGTGGCCGTCGGGGCGGGCATGAGCGCGCAGGCAGATCCCACCGACAACCCGGTGGTGGTCGAGCTTTTCACCTCGCAGGGGTGTTCGTCCTGCCCTCCGGCCGATGAACTGCTGGCCACATTGGGAGAGCGCGACGACGTGATCCCGCTGGCGTTCCATGTCGACTACTGGGATTACATCGGGTGGAAGGATCACTTTGCCTCGCCCCGGTTCACCAAGCGGCAGAAGGGCTATGCCCGCGCCGGCGGGTGGAAAATGATCTACACGCCGCAGATCATCGTGAACGGCATGGAGGATGTGGTCGGATCCCATCCCGATGAAGTCGCGGCCCTCGTCCAGCAGCACGAGGCGGCGCCCGCGGTGGCCAAGGTATCACTGGTGCGTCAGGGCGACCGGGTGCAGATCCGGGCCGAGGGGGTGCGCATGTCGACGCCCGGTGACATCCACGTTCTGCGCTATGCGCCCTCGCAGGAGGTGACGATCAAGCGCGGTGAAAACGCGGGCAAGACCGTGTGGTACACGCATATCGTGCGCGAATGGGACGTGGTGGCGCGCTGGGACGGCACCGGCGTGTTCGAGGGCGAAGTGCCGGTGCCCGCCAATGAACCTGTGGTGGTGCTGTTGCAGGCGCCCAAGTACGGGCCGATTCTTGCAGCGGCGCGGCTGCGCTGAGGGCGGGTCGCCGAGGGCCTGACCCTGAGTGCGTAAACTGGCCGGAACTGCTGGTCGGCTCTGGCCTGCCTTGGGCGGGTCAGTCCTGTGGGACACCGTCCGCCAGTTCGTCCGCACGGTATTTCTGAACCCGCTTCGGCTTCCATCGCTTGTGGGTCCACATCCATTGGCCGGGATCGGCGTGAATGCGGGCCTCCAGCCGCTGCGTGACCTCGGTCATCATGGTGACGGGGTCGGAGTGCGGCACGGGCTCTTCGATCACCGCGTCGAACCCGTAGCGGTCGGCGCGGCGGATGCCGAAATAGGGGATCAGCAGGGCGCCGGTCTTCAGCGCGATGTCGGCAAAGGACAGGGCGGTCGGTGCAGGTTTGCCCAAGAAGGGGATCAGCGCGCCCGAGGATTCGAAGACGTCGAAGGCCACGGCGGCGATGCCACCCTCGCGGATGTGGCGGATCAGGCCCATGGTGCCCCGGCGGCCCTGCTCGTAGACCGGCTCGCCCACCTCGCGATAGTTGCGGATGTAGCGCTGGTTCATGAAGGGGTTGGCCATGGGGCGCAGCAGGCCCGCGACGGTGTAGCCGCGCGCCACCAAGGCGGCGCGGGCGCAGATCGGACTGCCGTAATGGCCGGTGATGAGCAGGACGGGGCGCTTGATTGTGCGGGCCTCCTCCAGCACGGGCAGGCCGGGGCCGGTGACCGGGTAGGCCGCGCCACGCGCCAGCATTTCCTTTGGATCGTAGTTTTCGATCAGGGCGCGGGCGAGGTTGTCGATGGCCTGATCGGCGATGGCGCGCTTGCGCTCGGGCGGGGTGCCGGGCCAGACGAAATCGAGGTTGTCCTCGACCCGTTTGTACCAGCCGAGGGCGGGGGCGGCGGCTTTGCGCACCAGCCAGCCGGTGAGCGCAAGGCGCTGGCGCACGGGCAGCAGCCCGGTGGTCCCGATATAGGCGTTGAGCGCCATGTGGGAGAGCCGTTCGCCGGTGGTGCCTGTGATCGGATCGCTGGAAGTCGTGTCAGTCAAGGGGTCCATCCCGTGCCGGGTCGGACCCCTTCTAGGCTGCGTGGGGAGGGGCGGCAAGAGTTACGCCCGGTTCCGTGTTCTGGCCCCTGTTCTGTCCCGCGGGTCAGTCCTCGGCGTCGGGGTCGAGCAGCTCGATCTCGCCGACGCTGACGAGGTCGCGGATGGCGCTGACCACGGCGTTCATCGCCTTTTCCCCGACCTTCGGTTTCACCGTGCCCTTGTTCGCGGCCTCCTCGCGGATGCTTTCGGCCATGCGCTTTGACATGTTCGACAGCAGGAAGTCGGCGGTGCGCGCATCTTCCTCGGCGGTGGCGGCGGCGACGGCGATGGCCAGCGTGTCGGGCGGCACGTCGCGGGTGAGCTTGGGAACGTCGATGGCGGCAAGCCGTTCGGGGATATTGGCGAAGGTGAAGATCGACCGGCGCACGGCCTCGGCGAATTCCTTGTCCTCTTCCTCCAGCTGTTGCAGCAGCTCGTCGCGCACGGCGGCGTTGGAATAGTTCAGGATCGCGCCAAGCCGTTCGTCGGGGCGTTTGACAAAGGCCTTTTCCGGTTCCGCGTCCAGCTGCGCCGCCAGGCTGATGCCGATGCGGTCCACGGCGTCGGGGGTGACGCCGGTGGTCATCGAGACCGCGTAGGAAATGCGCCGCGCCTTGTCGCCGGGCAGTTTCGCCAGCACCTGCGCCGCCTTGCCCACGTCGATCTTGGACATCATGACGGCGGCGACCTCGGTGCTTTCGGACATGACCAGCGCCTCGATCCGTTCGGGCGGAAGTTCGTTGATGCGGTCCCACGGATCGCCGGTCTGGCGCACGCCGGCTTCCTTGCGCAGACGCGTGGCGGTGCGGGGATTGATCTTGCCGTCGAGGGCCGAGAGCGCGCCCGCAATGTCGCCCGGAAAGCTGAGACCGACCGCTTCGAGTTCATCGGCGAATTCGTTGACCACCTGGTTGAGCGTGTCGCGGTCGATATAGCGCATGTTGCCCAGCAGCAGGGTCAGTTCGGCCTGCAGATCGTCGGGCAGGGCGGACAGCGGCACATCCGAGTCCTCGTTGAGCAGGAACTGCACGATGATCGCGGCCTTGGCCTTGCGCGAGAGCGGCAGGTTGCCGCGACCGATGGGGCCGGGAAGGGCTGCAAGCGCCGTCATTCTGGACATGTGGCAAACTCCGAACTGTCGTCCCGGAGTGAGTACCGCCACAAGGTTGCCGCGGTCTTAAACGGATGGGGGCAGGGGTGGTGTAAATTTGCTTAGAATGCTTCGGATTTCATTGCGGGAGGTTAGGGATGCGTTGAACCCCGGCGGGCAGGATACGGCCCCGGGGGATCGTTTGCGGGAAGGATGGCATGGCGGGTACGGCGCATCGTGGGGAAAAGTCCGGCGAAAGGGCCGGTGAAAGGGCGTTGCCGGGCAGTTGCCTGGTCGTGGACGACAATTCCTTTGACCGGTGTCTTGTACGGCGATGCCTCGGGCGCGACCGGCCTGAGTTGGAGCTTTTCGAGGTCGACAGCATTGGTGCCGCGCGGGCCTTCCTGACAAGACGCACGCCGGACATGATCCTGCTGGATCACCGCTTGCCGGACGGTCAGGGGGCGTCGTTTGCCCGCGAGTTGCGCATGAATGCAACGCTGGACGACACGATCATTTGCGTGGTGACCAATGCCGATACGCGGCTTCTGGACCCGGATGTTCCGGCCATGTCGAAGGAAGATCTGACGCCGCAAACCCTTTGGTCCCTGGTCGACGATTTCCTGGAGGAACGTCGCGTGGCGCAGGGGACCGTGGCAGGCAAGCTGGTATCGGACTTCGGCGGCGTGGTGCAGGACAACATGTCTGGCGCAGTTGCGCGCATGTTGCGGACGCTGCGCCGCGCAAGGACGGCCGCGCGGCGCAGCATCCCACGCGCTGCAATGAACGATCTCGATCAGTTGGAAGAGATGCTTCTGGCCCTGTCGGAGGTCGCTGAGCGGCGATCCTGACGGAGAGTCGTTCAGTGTTGTGGCGCTGCTTGATTCGTCAGCCGGTGACGACTTTGCAGCTGTTGGTCTCGGGGTCGAAGGTCGATCCTTCGGCGCAGGACATCACCTGCTGGTCATGAAACGGGCAGGCGGTGGCCGCGACTGTGGACAGGGTCAACAGCACGGCGGCGAGGATCGTCTTGGTCATTCTGGCAGTCCTCCGTCTTGCGCAATCTGCGCGGTTTCGTGTGAGCAGAGCGTAACACGCCGCGACGCGATCTCCAAATGATTGCCGTGGGGGCAGCGGGGCCAGAGACGATTCTGCTGCCGCGCCGGGCACCCGAAGCCGGTGGATCCGGATCTAATATGCGTAGGGCGTGCCGGTGCGGATGGCATCGGCCAGCGCGTCCGCCGCCCAGGTTCCTTCACCGCCGCGCGCCATGATCTCGCGGTGCTGTGCCAACGCGCCCACGAGGTCGCCCTGGACCACCAGACCCTGACCCATGTAGCTGCGTGCCAGCAGATTGTCCGGATTGGCGACCAGCGCGGCGTCATACCAGGTCTTTGCGCGCGCCATATCGCCCTGACCGCGCGCGATGAACCCTCGGTAGGTCAGAACGCCGTCCGTCCTCTGGTCTTGCATCGCGTCGAGCACGATCAGCGCCGCGTCGAATTGGCCATCGTAGGCGTATTCGCGCACGGCGACGTAGCGCATGGCATCATCCAGTTCGGGGCGGTAGGCATTCAGGCACTTCTGCGTGGACGGGTCCCAGACCTTGCCCATCTCGCATTTGGGCTTGGAAGGCGGTTTCGAGTCGCCGGCGCCGACGGCCAGCGCCGCGACGGGGAGGAGGGTGAACAGGAGGATGGCGCGCAGCATGATGGGTCTCCCAAACGTGGTTGAGTAAACCTTAACCCGAAGACTGCCATGGATTGGAAGATTTTCTGCCGGCGTCGGACCTTGGTCCGAGAGGGAGCATTGGTCTGGCTGGCAGCGATACGCGCGGCCCGGTGGACCGCGCGCGTGTTACCCGGCGACTGCGCAGGGCCTTACATCTTCAGGATGCGGCGCGCGTTTTCTTTCAGGATCAGCGGCTTGACCTCGTCCTTGATGCCGATGGTCTCGAAATCCGCCAGCCAGCGGTCCGGGGTGATCGCGGGCCAGTCGGAGCCGAAGAGCATCTTCTTCTTCAGGATCGAATTCGCATACTTGATGAAGATCTCGGGGAAGTACTTCGGCGACCAGCCGGACATGTCGTAATAGACGTTGGGCTTGTGCTGGGCGACGGCCAGCCCTTCCTCGGTCCACGGGAAGGACGGATGCGCCATCACGATGGGCGTGTCGGGGAAGTCCACCGCCACGTCATCCAGATGCATCGGGTTGGAATACTTCAGCCGCATCCCCATGCCACCGCGCATCCCCGATCCCACGCCGGTCTGCCCGGTGTGGAACAGCATGATCGCGCCTTCCTCGGCGATGGCCTCGTACATGGTGTAGGCGGCTTCGCGGTCGTTCGGGAAGAAGCCCTGCATGGTCGGGTGGAATTTGAACCCTTTCACCCCGAATTCGCGCACCAGACGCCGTGCCTCCCGTGCACCGGCCTTGCCCTTGTGCGGGTCGATGGAGGCAAACGGGATCAGGATATCGGAGTTTTCTGCACAGATCTCGGCGACTTCCTCGTTCTTGTAACGGCGAAAGCCCGTCTCGCGCTCGGCATCGACTGGGAAGATCACCGCGCCGATCTTGCGTTCGCGGAAATACTGCGCCGTGTCCTGCACCGAGGGCAGCATCCCGTCCTTGCCCGCCGGATTGCGGAAATACTTGGCCATCCCGGCCTGGAATTCGTCGTAACCATCGTCACGCGGGCCGCAGCAGGGCTCTTCGGCGTGGGTGTGAAAGTCGATGGCGATGAGATCGTCGATGTTCATGGGGCCTCCCGTTTGTCAGCACGCAGGGTGGCACGGGATGTGCCGACCTCCAAGCCCTGCGTCCGCTGCGTTCCACAGGGTGAACCCGCAGAATTATTGTTTCCTAGTAGACAAAATTCACGATTCGAGTCAACGTGGCCTGGAGGAGACCTGACGGAAAACGATCAGGGAGGAGGAGATATGGCCGAGAGCCTGACTGCGACACGGCGCGACGTGTCGTTCTGGACCCCCAACTTGAAGGTGGAGCGCCGCGCGGACGGCTGCATCCTGCTGTCGCAGGAGGAGGGCGTCGGGGCCTACCCGCGCTGCCTGTCGGACCGTTTCGCGGACTGGGCGGCGCGCACGCCGGACCAGCCGTGGATCGCGCAGAAGGATGGTCGGGGCGGTTGGGAAACGCTGTCCTACGGTGATGCCTGGCGGCAAATTCGCGCGGTGGGGCAATGGCTTGCGGCGCGCGGCTGCGGGCAGGACAAGCCGGTTCTGATCCTGTCTGGTAATTCGATTGCCCATGCCGTCATGGCCTTGGGGGCACAGCATGTGGGCGTGCCTTCGGCGGCGCTGGCCCCGGCCTATGCCCTGTCGGGCGGCGATTTCCTGAAGCTGCGCGACATCGCGGCGCAGCTGTCGCCGGGTGTGATCTTTGCCGACGAGGCTGCGCCATACGCGCCTGCCATTCAGGCGGTGTTCGGCGCCGAGGTTCCGGTGGTCACGCTTGGCGGCGCGGTCGAGGGGCGCGAGACGGTGGCGTTTGCCGAGGTGCTGGCGACACCGCCGGGGGCCGAGGAGGCGCAGGCCGCCGCCGCCGTCACCCCTGACACGGTGGCCAAGTTCCTGTTCACCTCCGGCACCACTGGCACGCCCAAGGCGGTGATCCAGACACAGCGGATGCTCTGTTCCAACCAGCAGATCGTGCAGCAATGTTTCACTTTCATGCGCGAAACGCCCCCCGTGGTGGTCGACTGGGCGCCGTGGAACCACACCGCCAGCGGCAACAAGGTGTTCAACATGGTGCTCTACAATGGCGGCACCTATTACATCGACGATGGCCGACCCACGCCCCGCGCCATCGGCAAGACGATCGAGACGCTGCAACAGGTCTCGCCCACCTGGTATTTCAACGTGCCGCTGGGCTACCAGATGCTGCTGGACGCCTTCGAGACGGACCACCAGCTGCGCGAGACCTTCTTCAAGGACTTGCAGATGATGTTCTATGCCGGGGCGGGCATGGGCCAGCACGTCTGGGACCGCATCACCGACGTGGCCAACGAAATGGTGCCGGGCGGCGTGCTGCTGACCACCGGCTTCGGGTCGACGGAAACGGGACCGTTCTCGATCATCAACACCACGCGGCAGGAGAAATCGGGAAACCTCGGCCTCCCCGCCCATGGCGTGACGCTGAAATTGGTGCCGCAGGGCGACAAGCTGGAGGCGCGGGTGAAAAGCCCGTCGATCACGCCCGGCTACTGGGGCAATGACAAGCTGACGGCCGAGGCCTTTGACGACGAAGGATTTTATTGCTTCGGCGACGCATTCCGCTTTGCCGACCCGGATGATCCGTCCAAGGGGCTGCTGTTCGACGGCCGTCTGGCAGAGAACTTCAAACTGGCTTCGGGGACTTGGGTCGCCGTGGGGCCACTGCGGGCGAAGCTGACGGATGCCTTGGGCGGCTTGGCCTCGGATTGCGTCATCGCGGGCGAAGGCCACACGGAACTCGGCGCGCTGGTCGTCCCCAACTGGGACACGCTGCGCGAGATCGCCGGAGAAGACCTCGACGGCGAGGCGCTGCTGACCCACCCCGAGGTGCGCCGCGTGACGGCCGAGCGTTTGGGCGCGGCGGCGAAGGAGGCCACCGGATCGGCCAGCCGGGTGATGCGGCTGATGTATCTGGCCGTACCGCTGGATTTCGACAAGGGCGAGGTGACGGACAAGGGCTCCATCAACCAACGCGCGGTGCTGCGGCATCGTGCGGACATGGTGGATGCGCTTTGGTCCGAAGATCCCCGCGTTCTGCATGTGAGCTGACAATGACACCTGAAACGCTGCTTTCCATACTGAAACTGACCCCCGGCTGGGCCGAACAGGCAGAGGCCGTGGAACTGGACGACACCGCCACGCTGCAAGTGCTCTCGGAAGCCCGAAAGCTTGCAGAAAATACCCTCGCGCCCCTGGCGACGCGGGCCGATGCCGAAGGCTGCAAGGTCGAGAATGGCCGGGTCAAAGCCCCCTCCGGCTACCGCGAGACCTTTCGCCAGATGGGCGTCGACGGCTGGATCGCCTCTGATCTGGACCCGGAGTTCGGCGGCATGGGCCTGCCGCTCGCCTTGTACACGGCGGCTTCGGTCGCACTGGAGGGCGCGGCGCAGCCTTTCATGATGATGGTCGGCTCCGCCACGGCGGCCAGCCACTGCATCGCGGCAACCAACCCCGAACTCGCGGCGGAATGGTGCCCGAAACTGACGGCGGGCGAGTGGTCCGCGACGATCTGCATCTCGGAACCGGATGCCGGGTCGGACGTGGGCCGCATCCGCACGAAGGCGGTCCAGGAGGGAACAAGCTGGCGCATATTGGGCACAAAATGCTGGATCAGCTTCGGCGACCATGATGCCTCCGACCGCATCGGCCACCTGTGCCTCGCCCGCACCGGCACGCCCGAGGAAGGCACACGCGGGCTGTCCCTCTTCCTCGTGCCGAACCACATCGACGGTCAGGACAACGGCATCTTCGTCGAGCGGATCGAGGAAAAGCTGGGCCTGCACGGCTCGCCCACCTGCGTGCTGCGCTTCGAAGACGCCAAGGCGCAGATGCTGGGCGACCCCGGCCGCGGCCTTCCCGCGCTGTTCAACATGATCGAACTGATGCGCCTTCAGGTCGGCACGCAAGGGGCCGGGGTCGCCACGGCCTGCGCCACGCTGGCGCGCGCCTACGCCGAAGACCGCAAGCAGGGCGGCCACCCGGCCAAACCGCCAGTGCCGATCATCTCGCATCCCGACGTGGAACGGCAGCTTCTGATCATGGACGCACGGGCGAAACTCGCGGTGGCGCTGGCACTGGAAAACGCCGTGGTGCTGGGACAAGCCCATGCGGGTGACGCCGAGGCCGCCCGCCTCGCCACCTTCCTTCTGCCGCTGGCCAAGACCTTTGGCGGCGAAATGGGCCAGCAAAACGCCGATGCGGCGATCCAGGTCTTGGGCGGCGCAGGCTATACCCGGGAATGGCCCGCTGAACGCTATTTCCGCGACGCGCGCATCTTTACTATCTACGAAGGCACCACGGGCATGCAGGCGCAGGACATCCTGTTCCGCCGCCTGCTGAAGGATGAGGGCACGCTGGACCTGCTGCGCGCCCGCCTTGGCGGGGCGCGGTCCAATGCGCTGATCGACCGGGTGACGGAGATGGTCGAGACCCTCCGCAGCCTGTCCCTGCGGGCTCAGATGCTGGCTGCGGACGGCATGCTGCGCGCCTGCTGGTACGCGACCTCAGCGGGTCTTGCCGAGCGCCTGCGGGGACACCTGGACGGCGATGCGGGTCTGGACGTCTGGCTCAGCACGGGGGAGGCGCACATGGCGACGGTCGAGGCCACCATCCACTGGGCGGCCCAAGCCTGAAGAAGGGGCTCCGGCCTTGCCTTCATCTTGATCCAAATACCCTCGGGGGCACGGGGGCAGAGCCCCCGGTCATGCAAAGCATGACAAATGACAGCGGTGGATGGGGGCAGAGCCCCGTCGTGCAAGGCACGAAAGATTGCTGAACGGGGCTTTGCCCCTGTTTGCGCGCGGCCCCAAGGCCGCGCGCGGGTCGTTTTGGCGGCGCCAAAACGAAATCACTCTTCGTGGAACACCCGGGCAAAAATCGTGTCGACGTGCTTGGTGTGGTAGCCAAGATCGAACTTCTCGTTGATCTCTTCCTCGGACAGGGCGGCGCGCACTTCCTCGTCGGCCAGCAGCTCTTCGCGGAAGTCGGTGCGGTGATCCCAGACCTTCATGGCGTTGCGCTGCACCAGTCGGTAGGCGTCCTCGCGCGACACGCCCGCCTGCGTCAGCGCCAGCAGCACGCGCTGCGACATGACCAGACCCGGGAACTTGTTCATGTTGGCCAGCATGTTCTCGGGGTAGACCAGCAGCTTGTCGATGACGCCCGTCAGGCGCGACAGGGCAAAGTCCAGCGTGATGGTGGTGTCCGGGCCGATGTTGCGCTCGACCGAGGAGTGCGAAATGTCGCGCTCGTGCCAGAGCGCCACGTTTTCCATTGCCGGGACCACCGCCATGCGCACCAGACGCGCGAGGCCGGTCAGGTTCTCGGTCAGAACCGGGTTCTTCTTGTGCGGCATGGCGCTCGAACCCTTCTGCCCCATGGAGAAGAATTCCGCCGCTTCCAGCACCTCGGTGCGCTGCATGTGGCGGATCTCGATGGCGATGTTCTCGATCGACGAGGCGATCACGCCCAGCGTGGCAAAGAAGGCCGCGTGGCGGTCGCGCGGGATGACCTGGGTCGAGATCGGCTCTGGCACGAGGCCCAGCTGGTCGCAGACGTGTTCCTCGACGCGCGGGTCGATGTTGGCGAAGGTACCGACGGCGCCGGAAATCGCGCCAGTGGCGATCTCGGCGCGGGCATCGCGCATCCGCGACAGGTTGCGGTCCATCTCGGCGAAAAAGCGCGCGAAGGTCAGGCCCATGGTGGTGGGTTCCGCGTGGATGCCGTGCGAGCGGCCGATGCGGATGGTGTCCTTGTGCTCGTAGGCGCGACGCTTGAGCGCAGCCAGCAGGCCCTCGATGTCCTTGATGAGGATGTCCGACGCCCGCACCAGCTGCACGTTTAAGCAGGTGTCCAGCACGTCCGACGAGGTCATGCCCTGATGCACGAAACGCGCCTCTTCGGAGCCGACGTGTTCGGCGAGGTGGGTGAGGAAAGCGATGACGTCATGCTTGGTCACGGCCTCGATCTCGTCGATGCGGGCCACGTCGAATTCCACGTCCTTGGCCTTCCAGACCGCTTCGGCGTTCTCCTTCGGAATCACGCCCAGATCGGCCATGGCGTCGCAGGCGTGGGCCTCGATCTCGTACCAGATGCGGAACTTGGTCTCGGGCGACCAGATGGCGACCATCTCGGGACGGGAGTAACGGGGAATCATGGCGGGGCCTCCTGCGCGTATACGGGTTCGCGCGCCCTTTACGGTGTCGGGGCGTCAGGCTCAAGGTGAAGGGGCAGGGCGCGACGATCCGCGCCCGTATGAGTCAGTGCGAAAGGCGCGCGCGCAGGGCACGGATGCCGAGGGTCAGGGTGAGCAGGGCGTAGAGCGCCGCGGCGGCGACCGTGGCCAGCAGCCCGGCCGCCGTCAGGATTTCGGCGACGTCCGTCGAGAGGCCGCGGCAGTTGCGGTAGCCGTAAAGGATGTTGCCGTCGCAGAGGGCGGGCATCGACAGAACGATCGCCATCCCGAAGAACCAGAGCGCCAACAGCCAGAGGCTGCCCAGTCGGTAGATCCGCCAGTGGGAGAGTTGCGACAGGGCCGCGAGGCCGAGGGGCGGGAGGACAATCAGGAACAGGATGAACAGCACTTCGGACATGGGTGGAACGCGGGCCTTTCGGATGGTAGCTGCGGGGCAGGCTAGGGGCATGGGGGCCGCGATGACAAGGCAGTTGGCGGATTTCATCGGCAAATGGCGCATCACGCGCGAGATCACCCATGCGGATGGTGCGCGCGCCAGTTTTGCCGGCGTGGCGGAGTGGCTGCCGTCGGAGGGATGGGCCGACTACGTCGAGCGCGGCGTGCTGGACATGGGGACGGCGCGGTTCAACGCCGAGCGGCGGTATCGCTGGACTGACGATCTGGACGTGTATTTCGACGACGGGCGGTTCTTTCACGCCGTGCCGCAGTGCGGCGGAGACGCGGCGCATTGGTGTGATCCGGACCAATACGATGTCACCTATGATTTCACCCGCTGGCCCGAGTGGACAGCCCGCTGGCAGGTGCGCGGCCCGCGCAAGGACTATGTGATGGTGTCGGTCTACACGCGCGACGCAGGGTAAGGGACTGTTTTGACGCCACTTTCCGCGCGGTGAACCAAAGCGTGCGGCTGTATACCGTCGTATTCTTGTAACGCCTTGAAATGGTTCATATAATCGTCTTTACTTTCATGCTGCAACGCGGCATCAACGGCTCTGACTTGTGGAGTATCCCGCCATGCCGCCGATCCAGGACCACCCGCTGCGCTACAAGCTGGCCAACGAGCTGCACGCGCGGCCGTTTCCGGCGCTGACCTCGCCCTGTCGCGCGGTCTATCTGGCGATCAAGCAGCCCAAGGACGCGGCGGCGCGGGACCGGGAACAGGATCTTGCGCATCTCAAGGATTTGCTGGACCGCCACGGCACCGCGCATCCCCAGCCCGGGGCCACGCATTTCAGCGCCCAGATCGGGCAGAACACGCTCAAGTGGGAACAGCACACCGAATTCGTGACCTACACGATCTTCCTGCCGGGGCTTGGCGAGCGGCCCTATGACCCGGCGGATTTCGAGGTCTTCCCGGACGCGTGGCTGAACAAACTGCCGGGCGTACGCATCACCTCGGCCATGATCCGGGTGGAGCGCCGCATCGACGACGAGGAAATCCGTCAGCGGCTGGAGGACTGGATGGTCCCCGAAAGCATCGCCGTCAGCGATGTGATCGACCACGAGGCGGTGATTGCCGGCGACTTTCGCATCGATACGGCGGGGCATCAGCGCTTTGCCGTCTTTGCCAAGTCCCACGTCGGCTCGCGCCGGATCGGGCGGATCGTGCAGCGCTTGTGTGAGATCGAGACCTACAAGGCCATGTCGATGCTGGGTTTCACCAAGGTGAAGGAAATCGGCGGGCGCATGGGCGAGCTGGACACGGAACTGACCCGGCTGATGCAGGTCATGACCGAAAGCGAGGGCGACGAGGAGGCGACGCTGAAGGCGCTGCTGAAGGCCTCGGCGGAGCTGGAAAACATCTCGGCCCGCGTGTCCTTCCGGCTTGGCGCGACGGAGGCCTACGAGGCCATCGTGATGCAGCGCATCGCGGTGCTGCGCGAGGAGCGGTTCCAGGGTCGGCAGACGTTCTCGGAATTCATGATGCGTCGGTACGATCCGGCGATGCGGACGGTGAAATCCTCGGCCCGGCGGCTGGAGCAGATGACCGCGCGGGCCACTCGCGCCGCCGACCTCCTGCGCACGCGGGTCGAGGTCGGGCGCTCGGCGCAGAACCAGCAGCTGCTGGAAAGCATGGACCGCCGCGCCGCGCTGCAACTGCAATTGCAACACACGGTCGAGGGGCTGTCGGTGGTGGCGATCAGCTACTACGCAGTCTCGCTTGCGGCCTATGCGCTGTACCCGCTGGCGGATGTGATCGGCCTGTCCAAGGGCATGCTGACCGCGCTGGTGGTGCCTCCGGTGGTGCTGGCGGTCTGGCTGATGATCCGCCGCATCCGCAACCACGCGGGCGGTGGCCACGGCCCGGACATGTGACGCCCGCGATTTTCCCGCTGGCGCAAGCGCCGGGGCGGCGCTAGGACACGCGCCATGACACAGGATACCACAAAGCCCGTCAACATCATGTGCATCAAGTGGGGCACGCTGTTTGGCCCCGAGTACGTGAACCGCCTCTACTCCGGCGTACGGCGCAACCTGTCGCGCCCGGTGCGCTTTCTGTGCATGACGGAACATGCCGAGGGGCTGCACCCGGACATCGAGGTGCTGGCGCTGCCGGTCGAACCCTTCGCCGAACCCATGGCGGCGGCGCTTGCGGTGGCGAACCGTCAGGGCGCGATGCGCAAGGTGTCGCTGTTCCGGCCCGGACTGGTGCCGGACCTCGATGGGCCGGTGCTGGGCTTCGACCTCGACGTGGTCATCACCGGCGCGCTGGACGAGATACACGACCTCGCGCCCGGCACTATCGCCATGCGCCACGACTGGACGGAAAAGCGCAAGGGCCGCCCCACCGGCCACGGCTCGGTCTTCCGCTTCGATCCGGCGGAACATGGGTTCCTCTACGAGGACCTCGCTGCACACCCCTACGAAGAAGTGGAAAAGGCCCGTGGCTCGGAACAGCGCTACACCTCGCACAAGGCGATGGATCGCGGTTGCTTCACCTATATTCCCGAGCCTTGGGTGGTCTCGTTCAAATACGACTGCAACCCGTTCCCGCAGAACTGGCTGCGCCCGCCGCAACTGCCCGAGGACGCCCGCGTCGTCTGCTTTCACGGCCGGCCCAAGATGACCGACGCGCTGACCGGCTGGAACGGCTCCTTCATCCGCCACTCGAAACCCTGTGACTGGCTGCAAGAGTACTGGATCGACCGCACGGCGGCAGACCTCGGCCCGGATTGGGCCTGACTTGACCTGACTTGGCCAGACGCAACCAAGCCTCCTTCCATCCCACGTCGCGATAGCGCGCCGGACGTCCCCTTCATCTTGATCCAAATACCCTCGGAGGCCCGGAGGCAGAGCCTCCGGCGGCGCGAGGCGTCAGCCGAGTGCCGGTCGCCGGAGCGAAGCACAGGCGAATCCTTCAAGACCGGTCGCCTGAGCGTAGCGAAGGCGAAATAAACCGAAGCCGTCGCCTGAGCGTAGCGAAGGCGAAACACCCCTGACAGGGCGCCAAGGCGAAGCGACCGCGAAACCCCCTCCCATCGCCGAACGCCCAAACCCTTGCCCCTCCCCGGGGTTGCGCTGTATGAGCATCGCGACAAATGAAAGAGGAGAGCAGCGTCATGGCACGTCGCGTCGTCGTCACTGGCCTTGGATTGGTCACGCCGCTGGCCAATGGTGTGGAAGAAACCTGGAGCCGCCTTCTGGCCGGCCATTCGGGTGCGGGCACCATCAGCCGCTGGGATGCCAGCCACCTGGCGACGAATTACGCCTGCGAAGTGCCCTTTGGCGATGGCTCGGACGGGACGTTCAATCCCGACGAGTACATGGACAAGAAGGAACAGCGCAAGGTCGACACCTTCATCGTCTTCGGCATCGCCGCCGCAACGCAGGCGGTGAAGGATGCGGGCTGGATGCCGACCGACGAGGCGGATCTGGAACGCACGGGCGTGCTGATCGGCTCGGGCATCGGCGGGCTGGCGTCCATCGCGGACACGGCTGTCCTCATCAAGGAGAAGGGCCCGCGCCGCGTGTCGCCGTTCTTCATCCCCGGCGCGCTCATCAACCTGATCTCGGGCAACGTGTCGATCAAGTTCGGCTTCAAGGGCCCGAACCATTCGGTCGTCACCGCCTGTTCGACCGGCGCGCATGCCATTGGCGATGCGGCGCGGCTGATTAAATACGGCGATGCGGACGTCATGATCGCGGGCGGCGCCGAGGGCGCGATCTGCGAGATCGGCATCGCGGGCTTCAACGCCTGCAAGGCGCTGTCCACCAAGCGCACCGACGAGCCGACCAAGGCAAGCCGCCCCTATGACGCCGACCGTGACGGTTTTGTCATGGGCGAGGGCGCGGGCGTCGTGGTGCTGGAGGAATACGAACACGCCAAGGCGCGCGGTGCCAAGATCTATGCCGAGGTCTGCGGTTACGGTCTGACCGGTGATGCCTACCACATCACCGCCCCGTCCGAGACCGGTGAGGGTGGCGAACGCTCCATGCGCGCCGCGCTGAAGGACGCGGGCATCGACGCGCCGCAGCTGGATTACATCAACGCGCATGGCACCTCGACCATGGCGGACACCATCGAACTGGGCGCGGTCGAACGGCTGCTGGGCGATGCGGCGTCGAAGGTCACCATGTCCTCGACCAAGTCGATGACCGGGCACCTGCTGGGCGCGGCGGGCGCGATCGAGGCGATCTTCTCGATCCTCGCGATCCGCGACCAGGTGGCGCCGCCGACGATCAACCTCGACAACCCGGCGGTCGAGACCAAGATCGACCTGGCGCCCAACGTCAAACGCGAGCGGTCCATTGCCTATGCGCTGTCGAACAGCTTTGGTTTCGGCGGCACAAATGCCAGTGTGATCTTCGGCAAGGTCGACTGAGCGGTCTTGCCGCGCGCAAACCGATATGCCCGTTTAAGGGCAAGAGCAGGCGGCCTCGGGCAAACCCCGGGGCCAAAGTACAAGGGCTGATACCATGTGGCGCAGCATCGCCTCCAACGCGCTGACCCTGCTGGTCGTCGCGATGTTCCTCTTTGGCGGGATCCTGTTGTGGGCCCGCGGTGAATACGCGGCGGACGGGCCTTTGGCGGCGCCGATCTGCCTCGAGGTGCCGCGCGGGTCCAGCATGAAGCGCGTGTCCGAGAGCCTTGCATCGCAGGGCGCCGTGAAAAGCGCCATGATGTTCCGCCTCGGTGCGGATTACACCGACAAGACCCAAAGCCTGAAGGCGGGGTCGTATCTCATCCCCGAAGGGTCTTCGATGGCGGAGATCACCGATGTCATCACCCGCGGCGGCGCGTCGACCTGCGGCACCGAGGTGGTCTATCGCATCGGCATCACCCGCGCGACGGTGCAGGTGCGCCAGATCGATCCGGCGACGGGCCGCTACGAGACGCAGGCGCAGTTCGATCCGGCAGAGGAAGCGGCTCCGGCGGAGTACACCAGCGTTCGTGACGCGGCGGACACGCGCTATCGCGTGGCGCTGGCCGAGGGCGTGACCAGCTGGCAGGTGGTGCAGGAGTTGAACGCGCTGGATGTTCTGGACGGCAGTGTTGCGGTGCCGACCGAGGGCAGCCTTGCCCCCGACAGCTACGAGATCACGCCGGGCGACACCCGCGCCAGCGTGATCGAGCGGATGCAGCGCGCGCAGGAGGTCATCCTCGCCGAGGCCTGGGCCAATCGCGCCGATGGCTTGCCGCTCGAGACCCCGGAGGAGGCGCTGATCCTCGCCTCGATCATCGAGAAGGAAACCGGCAATGCCGAGGAGCGCGGGCTGGTGGCCTCGGTCTTTACCAACCGTCTGGAAAAGGGCATCCGCCTGCAGACGGACCCGACGGTCATCTACGGTGTGACCGAGGGCAAGGGCGTGCTGGGGCGCGGCTTGCGGCAGTCGGAACTGCGCAAGGAAACGCCGTGGAACACCTACGTCATCAACGGCCTGCCGCCGACCCCGATTGCCAACCCCGGCCGCGCGTCCATTCAGGCGGCGCTGAACCCGGACGCGACCGACTTCGTCTATTTCGTCGCCAAGACTTTGGACCCGGCAGACGGCCACCTGTTTGCCGAGACGCTGGACGAGCACAACCGCAACGTGGCGGCCTATCGCAAGCTGGAGGCCGAGCGCCAGTAACAGGTGTGGCAGGTGGGGGCGTCGCGCCAGAGGCGCGCACTTTGACACCCCCCGCCGCTCCTGCGGAGCGCCACCCCCGAGGGAATTTAAGAAACCAAAGAAGCAGGGGCGCGCGTTCCTGCTTCTTTGGTTTGAAAATACCTTGGGGGCCGGGGGGCAAAGCCCCCGTCATGCGGAGCATGACAAATGAGGCGATCCTGGCAAAGCCCCCCGTTTAAAGCGTGCAGGCGGCGAGGGTTGTGTAGTGGCCAAGGCCATCGTGCCGGTGCAATGTAGCGTCGGGCAGGTGTGCTGCGAGGGCTTCGGCCATGTCGAAAGGCGCCCATCGGTCGGCGGTGCCGTGGTGCAGGGTGACCGGGCAGCGCACGTGGGCGAGGTGTTTTGCCCAAGGAGCCACGTAGGCCGCGATCTCGCGCAGGTAGGGGGCGCGGTTGTGGGTGAGACCTTCGGTGACGGCGGCGCGGATGGTGGGGCCGTGGGTCGCATCGGCCATCAGCGCGGCGTCGGCGGGGTCGGTGTCGCGGGCGAGCATCTTCAGCAGCAGGCCGGGAGACAGGCGGGCGAGGGCGCTTTGCACCGTGGTCAGGGCGTTCAGGCGGGCGTGGCTGTGGGCGAGGCGAAAGACCGGCGCCCCCGCCATGCGGGGCAGGAAGTCGCCCAGTTCCAGCGGTGCGGCGGCGGAGATCAACGTCAGCCGCGCGACTTTGTCCGGCGCGAGGGCGGCGAGGCGCAGGGCGCAGGCGGCACCGAGCGAGAAGGCCACGAGGTGCAGCGGTTCGTCGGGCAGGATGAGCGCGAGTTGCGCAAAGCTCGGTTGATCCCGGTCGAGCGTGTCGAAGGACCAGCCGGGCAGGTGCTGTTCCGCGCCGCTGCCCGGCAGGCCGTGGAGGTAGAGGGTTTTCATGGTTCCAGCGCCACGCGGGTTTTCTTTGGGAGTTTCGAGACGATCAGGTCGTAGGAGGTGCGGATGCGGTGGGCGAGGTCCTCGGGCGTGGCCATGTCCCACGGCACCAACACCCAGGAGGCGTGGAAGTAGGGGGCCTTGACCGCTTTGCCCATGTCGATGAGCAGTTGCGCGTCCTCTGGCGAGGCGGTTTTCACGCTGAGGCCGAGGTTCTTCGCGCCGACCACGGCGAACATCTTGCCGCCGACCTTCCACGCATCGTGGCCGTCGCCCCAAGGGTCTGAGACTTCGGCGCCGGGAAGGCGCGCGCAGATGGCGTTGACGGTTTCTCGGGTCATGTGGCCTCCGGTGTCATGGAGAGGCTAGGCGGGCGGCGCGAAACATGCTAGGGGCGATGACATGACCCGTAACGCAATCATCATTTGCTGCATTATCCGCTGACCCTTTCGGCGGACCGGTCTTCTATTCCCTCTCAGAGTTGAAGTTGCTAAGTCCGCCGCGAGCAAACGCTTGAGGACCGACCGATGGACATACGCCTGACGAATTCGAAGACCCGCAAGAAAGAGGTTTTCGAGCCGATCGACCCGCAAAACGTGCGGATGTATGTCTGTGGGCCGACGGTCTATGACCGGGCGCATATCGGCAACGCGCGGCCGGCCATCGTCTTTGACCTTCTGGCGCGGCTGTTGCGGCATGTCTACGGGGCGGAGCATGTGACCTACGTGCGCAACTTCACCGACGTGGATGACAAGATCAACGCGCGGGCGTCGGAGTCCGGGCGGTCCATTGCCGAGATCACCGCCGAGACGACGCAGTGGTACCTTGACGACATGGGCGCGGTGGGCGTGCTGGAACCCGACGAGATGCCGCGCGCCACGGCTTTTATCGCCGAGATGATCGCCATGATCGAGGAGCTGATCGCCAAAGGCTTTGCCTATGCCAAGGAGGGCCACGTGCTGTTCCGAGTCCGCGAGTACGCGGCTTACGGGCGGCTGTCGGGGCGGTCGGTCGATGACATGATCGCGGGGGCGCGGGTCGAGGTGGCGCCCTTCAAGGAGGACCCGATGGATTTCGTGCTGTGGAAGCCGTCGGAGGCGGGCGTGCCGGGGTGGGACTCGCCATGGGGGCGGGGGCGTCCCGGCTGGCATATCGAATGCTCGGCCATGTCCAAGGCGCTCTTGGGAGATGTGTTCGACATTCACGGCGGCGGCAATGACCTGTTGTTCCCGCACCACGAGAACGAGATCGCGCAGTCGTGCTGTGCAAACGGCACTGAGCAGATGGCGCGCTTCTGGCTGCACAACGAGATGTTGCAGGTGGAGGGGAAGAAGATGTCCAAGTCGCTTGGCAACTTCTTTACCGTGCGGGATTTGCTGGACGGGCATGACGGGATGCCGGGGGTACCGGGCGAGGTGATCCGTTTCGTCATGCTGTCGACGCATTACCGCAAGCCGATGGACTGGACCGCCGAGAAGGCGCGCGAGGCGGGAGCGACCTTGCGCAAGTGGTACGGGATGGTCGACGGGGTTGCCGCTGGCGAGGCCGATGGGCTGGTTGCGGCGCTGGCAGATGATCTGAACTCGTCCGGAGCGATTGCCGAGTTGCACCGCATGGCGGGGGCCGGGGATGTGGCGGGCCTGCGGTTCGGGATGGAGTTGCTGGGGTTCCTCGACGGTGGCGTGCCGGACTGGGTGGCGGGGCCGCAGGTGGACCTGTCGGCTTACGTCGAGCGCATGGTCGCGGCGCGGGCGGCGGCGATGGAGAGC
The DNA here is from genome assembly GCF_049800975.1 of Sagittula sp. S175. Classification (NCBI taxonomy): domain Bacteria; kingdom Pseudomonadati; phylum Pseudomonadota; class Alphaproteobacteria; order Rhodobacterales; family Roseobacteraceae; genus Sagittula; species Sagittula sp. S175. The sequence continues at coordinate 551,143 of NZ_JBNAGB010000001.1, read as the reverse complement.
AAGGATTTCTCGGGCGTGGATGCGTTGAAGCAGGCGCTGATCGCCGCCGGGGTCGAGGTGCGCATGTCGAAGGCCGGGGTCGAGCTGGTTCCGGGGCCGGGATTCGACGCGGCTGCGTTGGAGAAGGTCTGATGGCGGAGTGTCCGGCTGAGAGGCCGGGGGCGCTGCCCCCGGACCCCCGGTCGCGCCGGGGGCGCGCCAAAGGTGAGTATTTGAACCAAGAAGAAGCGGGGGGCGCAGCGCGCCGTCGTGAGGGGGGATGCCGCGATGGGGCGTGAGAGGCTTTGGTTGTATGACACCACGTTGCGGGACGGGCAGCAGACGCAGGGGGTGCAGTTTTCCACCGCCGAGAAGCTGAAGATCGCGGCGGCGCTGGATGCGCTTGGCGTGGATCACATCGAGGGCGGCTGGCCCGGGGCGAACCCGACGGACTCGGCGTTCTTTGCCGAGGTGGGGCGGACGCGGGCCGTGATGACGGCCTTTGGCATGACCAAGCGGGCGGGGTATTCCGCCGAGAACGACGATGTGCTGGCGGCGGTGATGAACGCGGGCACGGCGGCGGTCTGCCTCGTGGGGAAATCGCATGACTTCCATGTGACCACGGCGCTGGGGATCACGCTGGAGGAGAATGTCGGGAACATCGGGGCCTCGGTCGCGCATGTCGTGGCGTCGGGGCGCGAGGCGCTGTTCGATGCCGAGCATTTCTTTGACGGATACAAGGCGAACCCGGAGTATGCGCTGACTTGTTTAAGGGCGGCGCTGGAGGCGGGGGCGCGCTGGGTGGTGTTGTGTGACACCAACGGGGGCACCCTGCCGCAAGAGATCGGGCGGATCGTGGCGGAGGTGATCGCGTCCGGTGTCCCGGGGGATCGCGTCGGCATCCATACGCACAACGATACCGAGATGGCGGTGGCGGGGTCCTTGGCGGCGGTCGATGCGGGGGCACGGCAGATCCAGGGGACCTTGAACGGTCTGGGTGAGCGCTGCGGCAATGCCAACCTGACGGCGATCATCCCGACGCTGTTGTTGAAGGAGCCTTATGCGAGCCGGTTCGAGACCGGGGTGACGCAGGAGGCTCTGGAGGGGCTGACGCGGGTCAGCCGGATGCTGGACGATGTGTTGAACCGGGTGCCGATGAAGCAGGTGGCTTACGTGGGGGCCTCGGCCTTTGCCCACAAGGCGGGCTTGCACGCGAGCGCGATCCTGAAGGACCCCACGACTTATGAGCATGTCGATCCGGCGCTGGTGGGCAACCGTCGCGTGATCCCCATGTCGAACCAGGCGGGGCAGTCGAACCTGCGGCGGCGTCTGGCGGAGGCGGGGCTGGAGGTGCAGCCCGGTGATCCGGCGCTGGCGCGCATCCTTGAACGGGTGAAGGCGCGCGAGGCGGAGGGGTATTCCTACGACACGGCGCAGGCGTCGTTCGAGTTGCTGGCACGGGACGAGCTGGGCTGCCTGCCGGAGTTCTTCGAGGTGAAGCGCTACCGGGTGACGGTGGAGCGGCGCAAGAACAAGTACGACCGGATGGTCAGCCTGTCCGAGGCGGTCGTGGTGGTCAAGGTCGATGGCGAGAAGAAGCTGTCGGTCTCCGAATCCATGGATGAGGAGGGCAATGATCGGGGGCCGGTGAACGCCCTGTCCAAGGCGCTGGCGAAGGACCTCGGGTCCTACCAGCACCTGATCGAGGACATGCGGCTGGTGGACTTCAAGGTGCGCATCACGCAGGGCGGCACCGAGGCGGTGACGCGGGTCATCATCGACAGCGAGGATTCGTCGGGGCGGCGCTGGGCCACGGTGGGTGTGTCGGCAAACATAGTGGATGCGTCCTTCGAGGCGCTGCTGGACGCAGTGCGCTGGAAGCTGGTGCGCGCGGGGGCCGCGTGATGGACGACCCGCAGGCCTGGGACGCCTTCCTGACATTGCATCGCGGGCTGGACCGCGAGGGGCCGGGCACGCCGGAGGATGTGGCTTGGGCCTTTGCCTTGGGCGAGGTCGCGGCGGATGCGCGGGTTTGCGATGTGGGCAGCGGTCCGGGGGGCGACATGGCGGCGCTGTTGCAGGCCGTGCCGGAGGGACGCGTGGTGGCGGTGGATGCCGTGCCGTCTTTCGTGTCGGAGGCACGCGCGCGGTTCGCGAATGAGCCGAGGGTCGAGGTGATCCAAGGCGACATGGCGGCGCTGCCGGGGCCTTTCGATGCGATCTGGTGCGCCGGGGCGTTGTATTTCCTCGGGCTGGAGGAGGGGCCGCGCGCCATGGCGGGGGCCTTGCGTCCGCGCGGCATGCTGGCGTTCTCGGAGCCCTGCGTCTGGGGCGAAGGCTCGGAGGGCGCGGCGGCGCTGTTCGAAGGTTACCCGGCACGGGACGAGGCCGGGATACGGGCGGCCGTGGAGGCGGCGGGGTTTGACGTGCTGGGCACGCGGCGGGTGCCGGACGCCGGATGGGAGGCCTATTTCGCGGGTGTTGAGGCGCGGGCGCAGGCGCTGGAACCGGCGGAGGGCGCACTGGCCGAGGTCATTGCCGCGCAGCGTTCCGAGGCAGAGACCTGGCGTCGGTACAAGGACGAGACCGGCTATCTTCTGGTCGTGGCGAGGCTGCGATGATCGTCGAGGGATCGGACCTCTGGGCCTGCGCGCAGATCGTCGAGAAGGGCGACCCGGAGCGGTTCCGCGCGGCCATGGCCTCGGCGGTGGAAGCGCGGGCGCGGTTGTTCCCGCTCTATGCCTTCAACGTCGAGGTGGCGCGTGCGCCCTGGGTGACGGTCGAGCCGATGATCGCCGAGATGCGCCTGCAATGGTGGCGCGATGCGCTGGAAGAGATCGGCGCGGGCGGCGAGGTGCGGCGGCACGAGGTGGTGACGCCCTTGGCCGGGGTGCTGGATGCTGAGGGCGTTCGTCTGCTGGATGCGCTGATCGAGGCGCGGCGGGCGGATATCGAGAAGGCGCCGTTCGAGGATGCCGATGCCCTGTGGGTCTATCTGGAGGCGACGGGCGGGGGCCTGATGCAGGTGGCGGCGCGGGTTCTGGGCGATGCGGACGGGCGGCGGGCGCGGGCGCTGGGGACGGCCTACGGGCTGGCCAGTTACCTGCTGGCGGTGCCGGATCTGGTGGCGCGGGGCAAGCTGCCTTTGCCGGATGGTCGTCCGCGCGCGGTCGAGGCGCTGGCGCGGCGCGGGCTGGACTTGCTCGATCAGGCGAGGGGGTATCCCAAGGCGCCGAAGGCGGCGGTTTTGCCGGGCGCATTGGCCCTGCTTGTGTTGCGGCGGGCGGTGCAGGACCCGGAGCGGGTTGCCGACGGTGCGTTGATGCCGTCCGAGGCGATGCTGCGGTTCGCGCGGCTAAAGGCGGCGGTCTTCGGTTAGAGGTCCCGTTGCGCCTTGCGCAGCCAGTCGCGGCAGCGCGCGGGCAGTATCGCGTCGGCGGCATCGGGGGAGAGACCCTTGGCGTGCAGGAACTCGGCCAGCGCCACGGCGCGCGAGGGTTGGGTCATGTAGCCGGACCAGCCGGCCTCTTCCGCCGCGGCCATCTGGATCGCGCCGAAACCGGCGATGATGCAATGCAGGTCGGTGGCGAGTTCGTGCATCTGCCATCCGCCGGGCAGGTCGTCGACCACGGGGGCGAGGCGGGCGTGCATGACCTCGTGCACCATGGTGTTGATGAATCCCAGCGGGCGGCGCAACCCGCGCGGGCTGTACTGGATCACGGGGCTTTTGTCGTCGTGCAGGTAGGTGCCTGCGACCTCGGACATCTTGCCGTATTCGTGGGACAGTTCGTCCGGCAGTTCCGGTAGGGGCGCGAGGGTGAAGGTGTTGGGCTGCCCGGTAAGGCGGCAGATGTCGGCCAGAACCGCCTCGGCCATGAACTGGTCGCTGCCCTTGGCGGCGCGAAAGTGCTGGCGCGTGGGGGGGATGAGTTCGGCCTTTGACCACCAGTCGGGGCGGTTGGCCTGCACCCAGTCGAAATGCTCCTGTATCCAGGCCCAGAGGTCGTTGTCGATGATCGGCTTGCGCCGGAAGAAGGGCCAGATCATGCGCGGATCATGCCTCGTCCTTGGGGCGCAGCCAGAGCCAGATCAGCGCAGCACCGGCGAGAGCGAGGAATGGGGCCATGGCGAGGTTGACCGAAGTCCAGCCCTGCTGCGGCAGGCCGCCGGAACAGTTCATCAGCCCACCCGAGGCCAGCGAGGCAAAGGTCACCGCGCCAAAGACGATCAGGTCGTTGAGACCCTGCATGCGGCCACGCTCGTGTGCCTCGTGCGCGCCTGCCAGCATCGAGGTCGCGCCGATGAACCCGAAGTTCCAGCCGATGCCCAAAAGGACGAGGGCGATGAAGAACTGTTCCAGCTCAACGCCCGAGAGGCCCACGACGCCAGCGCCTGCAAGGATCACGAGGCCCGTTGCCATGATGCGTTCCACCCCGAAGCGCGCAATGAGGTGCCCGGTGAAGAAGCTGGGCGCGAACATGGCGAGGACGTGGGCAGTGACGACATTGGCGGCGTCGCCCTTTTCGAACCCGCAGCCGACGACGGCGAGGGGCGTCGAGGTCATAACGAGGTTCATCAGCGAATAGGACACGGCGGCGACGATGACGGCGACGGCGATGCGCGGGGTTTTCAGCAGCTCCAAGCGGCTGCGGCCCTTGGGCGCGTCCACGGCGGGGACGGGCGGTTTCGGGATGTCGAGGAAGAGGAACAGCACCGAGCCGATCACGTTCACTGCGATGACGGCGGCATAGGTGCCAAGGAAGGGGATCACGTAGGCGTCGGCGGTGACCTTGACCAGCTGCGGGCCGATGATGGCCGAGGCGAGGCCGCCCGCCATGACGTAGGAGATCGCCTTGGGCCGGAACGCGTCCGAGGCGCTGTCGGCGGCGGCGAAGCGGTAGAAGCCTTGGGCGGACATGTAGATGCCGGTGACCAGCGAGCCGAGGAGGAAGATCGGGAAGGAGGCTACGTAGAGGCCGTAGGCGCCGATGGCACCGCCCACGGCACCGGAGCCTGCGCCGAGGAAGAAGCCCGCGCGGCGGCCGTATTTCTGCATCATGTTCGACACCGGCGTGGCCGCCAGCATCGAGCCCAGAACGATCAGCGAGATCGGCAGGGTGGCGAAACAGGGGTTGGACGCAAGGCTTTGCCCCGCGAGGCCGCCGATGGTGAAGATCATCGGCATCTGCGCGCCCAAGATCGCCTGGGCGAGCACGAGCACGATCACGTTGCGGCGGGCGCGGGAGTCGGTCTGGCTTGTCATGGGCGAAGTGGTAGGAGCGGCAAAGGGGTATCGCAAGAGCAGAATATGTGTGGGGTACAATTGCGGGGTGCCTATCTGGCCCGGTGAGGGTTCTGAGCGGGTGTCACCGGGTTCGGGAAGGCGCAGGAAACGGGTTGCGCCCTGCGGCGAGGGGCTTGAGGTGAGGGGTTGTTTACGCGGCGCAGGCTGCGCACTGTGCGCGACAGGAGGAGTGGAATGACGGTTGGACGGATCATTCGTGGGGACGACTGCGTGGCGGAGGGCGCGGCGTGGCTGGCGGGGCGGGAGGCGCGCTTTGCCCGGGCTTTGGAGGTCGTGGGGCCTTTGCCGTTGCGGCTGCGGCCTGACGGGTTCGGGCAGCTCCTGAGCGCCATCGTCAGCCAGCAGGTCAGCGTCGCCTCGGCGCGGGCGATCTGGGCGCGGCTGGACGGCGCGGGGATGGTAACGCCCGGGGCCGTGGCCGGTGCCGGGGAGGAGGCGCTGCGGGCGCTGGGGTTGTCGCGGCAGAAGGCGGCCTATGCCTGTGCCTTGGCGGAGGCTGGTATAGATTTCAACGCCTTGCGCGAGATGCCGACCGACGGGGTAATCCGGCAGTTGGTGGCGGTGAAGGGGATAGGCGTCTGGACCGCCGAGATCTACACCATGTTCAGCCTTGGGCGCGCGGATGTGTTTGCGCCGGGCGACCTTGCGTTGCAGGAGGGGGCGCGGATGCTGTTTGCCCTGAAGGAGCGCCCCAAGGAAAAGGCATTGCGTACAATGGCCGAGGACTGGTCGCCCTGGCGGTCGGTGGCGGCGCGCATCCTCTGGGCCTATTACCATGTCGAGAAGAACCGCGAGGGGGTGGCCTGAGGGGCTGCTTTCCTTTATGCCCAAGGGAAAGTACGCAGGTCTGCGTTTCTGTGGGGAGACATTGAAATGACACGGGTTTTGACGACGGGGCGCAAGGAGCCAGTTTCCGGGGAAACGCGGTCCTGCGTGGTGTTCCTGCACGGCTACGGTGCGAATGGCGCGGACCTGCTGGGCCTGGCCGATCCGCTTGGCGAGCACCTGCCGGACACGCTGTTCGTCGCGCCGGATGCGCCGGAAAGCTGCGCGGGCGCGCCCTTTGGCTACCAGTGGTTCCCGATCCCCTGGATCGACGGGTCCTCGGAGGAGGAAAGCATGGCGGGCATGGGCCGCGCCATCGACGACCTGAACGCCTTTCTCGATGCGCTGATGGTGGACGACGATCTGCTGCCGGAGCAGGTCTGCCTCGTTGGCTTTTCGCAAGGCACGATGATGTCGCTGCATGTGGGGCCACGGCGCGAGGATGAACTGGCGGGAATCGTTGGTTTTTCCGGGCGGCTGCTGGCGCCGGAGCTGCTGGCGGACGAGGTTCGGACGAAGCCGCCGGTGCTGCTGGTGCATGGCGATATGGACGACGTGGTCCCGGTGCAATCGCTGCCCGAGGCGGCGGAGGCGCTGCAGGCGGCGGGCTGGACCGATGTCTTTGCCCATATCATGAAGGGCACCGGCCACGGCATCGCGCCGGATGGGCTGTCGGTGGCGCTGGCCTTTATCCGCGACAAGTGCGGTTTCTGAGGGTTAAGGACCTGTAAACAGGGATTTCGGACGTTCATGAATGGCCCGAAACCCCGTATCAAGCGATGCACAATCCATGCGCAAAGCATGCGCATAGTATGCATACGCGGTGCGGCTTGCGGGCTGTTTATCCTTGGTTTCGGATGTATTGACACAGGGCTGACATCGTAAGGTTGGGGGCGCTGCCCCCATCGCTCCTGCGGAGCTCACCCCCGAGGGTATTTGGAAAACCAAAGAAGCAGGGGGCGGTTTGCCCGACAAAGCGGCGGCGCGCGATGCGCCGTGGGCGGAAGATTGCGCAGGACGCGGGGCCGGGGGACGCGGGCTTGTCTTGGTGTCGGGGGATGATAGCTCTGGTTCAAGAAGCGGAGCAGGAGTTCCCGGAATGAGCAGGATTTTGACGGCTGTCGTGGCGATGGCGGTGATGGTCGGGGGACCGGCCGTGGCCGAGGGGCGCGACCTGTGCGCCTACAAGCCTTCGGTCATGGCGGAGGCCGCGGCCGACAAAGCCGGGGCGGCGCTGGCCGGCACCGGGCAGGCGGCGAAGGCGGGCGCGCGGGCAGCGGGCAACTGGATGCTGATGCACCCCGGCCAGAGTGTGTCCATGGTGTCGAGCGCGGCGGGTGCGGCTTCGGGGGCGGCGTCCGGCGCTGCGGCGGGGGCGGGCGGACTCGCGGCCTCGGTCGGGGCGATCGTGACGGCCCCGGTGACGCTGGTGGCGGGTGCGGTGACCTTTGCCGCCGTCGGCAGCTACGAAGGGCTGTGCTATTTCAAGGTCGAGCGGGTGACGGACGCCGACGAGGTCCGCGCGATCATCGACAACATCAGCGCGACCGATCCGCTGGTCTGGACGCGCAACACCAACAAGGGGCCGGTCATGGTATTGGCGGGGCCGGAGGGCGAGACGGTCTATCCGATCAAGCGTCTGTATATCGCGGACGGGATGTTGAAGGTCCGCGACTGGGGGCTGAATTCGACGCTGGGTCCGGTGGCCTACGTGCAGGCGGAGACGGCGGAGTAGGCGCTGGCCAAGCGAGGCATTTAAGAGGCGTGCCGCGGCAATTTGGTAAGGGCCGGCAAAGGCATTGGGGAAACGGCGGCTTTGAGCCCTCTGCCGACCTTCGCTGATGACGCTAGCCTATCGCTACGGGCATGAAGAACTACCTTGATGGTCGGTCATTTTTGCGCTCACCCTTCTAATCGAAAGCAAGGATGGCACATGTGTGACCATATGATTGTCGTGACCGGTGGCCCCGGTTCCGGTAAGAGCACTTTGATCGACGCCCTGCATGACAGGGGGCTTTCGTCCATGCCCGAGGCCGGGCGGGCGATCATTCGAGATCAGGTTCAGATCGGCGGAACCGCCTTGCCGTGGGCAGACAAAGCCATGTTTGCCGAACTCATGCTCGGATGGGAGCTGAGATCGTGGCATGAAGCTTTGGCGTTGGACAAGCCGGTTCTTATGGACAGAGGAATTCCCGACGTCGTCGGCTATCTGACGCTATGTGGCCTTCGGGTTCCCGCCCATGTTGAGGCTGCCGCGAAAAACTATCGCTACAACAGGATGGTCTTCATAGCCCCGTACTGGGAGGCCATTTTCGCGCAGGACGCCGAACGCAAGCAGAAGCATGAGGAAGCCGAAGCAACCAGCCGAGTCATGGCTGATACATATGCCCGCCTAGACTACCAGCTTGTCGAGCTGCCCAAGGTGTCAGTCGAAGAACGCGTTGCTTTCGTCATGGGTTGCCTAAAAGCTGAATGACCGCTTCTCCCGCTGAGCGGGCGACGCGTTCGCTTTGCGCGGCGTTTGGTGGAAACAAGTGCAGGTCCGTTCCAAGAGGTCAGGTTCTGCTGTTCGCGGGTCCGTTGGCGCGGTCTTGGGTCCGGCTTTGTCTCTGCCTGTCACACAGGCATTACATGCGGGGGCTAGACCTGCGCGGGAGCACTTTATCTTGTAAGGCTTGCCAGAGGGCAAACGCGAGATATAGTGATCTGAAGCTGGGGCGGGTCGTCCCGCTCTGGTGTTCGAGAACGAGCAGTCGGAGCGAAGGACGAGTCCCGCAATGGATGGCGATTTCAGAACCAATTTCGTGCGCGAGCCGGGCGCGCTGAAACATCACCCCGCGCTGGTGTTGAACGCGGATTATCGGCCCCTGTCCTATTATCCGCTCAGCCTCTGGACCTGGCAGGAGGCGGTGAAGGCCAAGTTCCTCGACAGGGTGGACATCGTGGCGGAATACGACGAAGTCGTCCGAAGCCCGAGCATGACCCTGAGAATCCCCAGTGTCGTTGTCCTGAAAGATTTCGTGAAACCTCAAAAGCGCGTGGCCTTCACGCGCTTTAATCTTTTTTTGAGGGATGAATTCCGCTGTCAGTACTGCGGAAACAAGGCCGAGCTGACCTTTGACCACGTGGTGCCGCGCGCCAAGGGCGGGATCACCAGCTGGGAGAACGTGGTGGCGGCCTGTGCGCCCTGCAACCTGCGCAAGGGGTCGAAGAGCCTGAGGCATTCGGGGCTGGCGCTGCGCAAGGTGCCGCGTCAGCCGACGGCGGGCGAGTTGCTGAACATGGGGCGGCGGTTCCCGCCCAACCACCTGCACGACAGCTGGATGGATTTCCTGTACTGGGACGCTGAATTGGAGGCCTGAGACGCGCGTGAGCAGGGAGTTTTTGGGTGGTGCTTGTTTAAAGATTTCGATGGCCTGACAAATACACGCATTTGGCGAGTTGACGATTTTAGACCGGCGGTCTAAATGGGGGTTGAAATAGACCACCGGTCCAAAGGCATCCCATGTCCGTCCTTCCCAAATCCCCCCGAGCTCGGCTTGACGCGCTGAGTGAGGCCGAGCGTGGCCGGTGGCTGGACCCGGCGGAGCGTGAATTCGTGGCGGAGGGGTTCGAAGCGGCCTCGCTGAACCGGATCATCGCCGAGGCGGGCGAGAGCAAGGGGCGGACCTACCACTACTTTGCCGACAAGGGCGAGCTGTTCCGCGCGGTGTTCGAGCGGCGGGTGGCGCGGCTGGGTCCGCTTGGGCTGGAGGCGGTGGAGGGCGCGGGCTTCTGGAAACAGCTGGCCGGGGTCGCGGAGCGGCTGACCGGGGCCTTTCAATCTGACACGGTTCTGGCGGCGCTGGTGCGCACGCTGCACGCAGAGCGGGCGGCGCAGGAGGCCTGTACCGTGCCGCTCATTCGGTTGCGGCAGGTGACCGGAGCGGTGTTGGCGCGTGGGCAGGCGGCGGGCGCCGTCCGTGACGACCTGCCCTTGAGCCTGCTGGTGGAGGTGGCGCTGGACCTGATCGTCGCCGTGGATCGCTGGTTCGCGATGAATGCGTCGGAGATGGACCCGGAGGCGGAGGCCGAGGTGTCACGCCGGGCCTTTACGCTGCTGATGGCGCCGCTGCTGCCATTGCCCGAAATGACAAACTGGATGGAAAGACCTTTGACATGACACGTTTCCGCGCCGTTGCGCTTTTCCTGATCCTTTGCGGTGTGAACCTTGCACTGATGGTTCCGGGGGGCTTTGTCGAGACACGCAGCTTTCCGGGCTACAGCGTGGTGCTGCTGGGGGCGTTCAACGTGTTCCTGACGGTCCTGGGGCTGGGAAGCCTGTTGCTGGGGTATCGCGCCTTTCGCGGGCAGAATGTCGGCGGCTGGGCGGTGCTGGCGGGCCTGTCTTATGTGGCGGTGTATCTTGCGGACATCGGGCGGGTGTTCCCGGTGGCGGACAGTCCGATGTCGGCGACGCTGGCCACGCTGGAGTGGCTGGGGACGGCACTGGGGCTGGTGACGGCGGCGCTGGGGGCGTGGCTGATGCTGGCGCACAGCAAGTCGCAGGGCAGGCGGACGGCCTTGCCGCACGGGCTGCTGGCGGCCATGGCGGTGGCGGCGGTGGCGATCATCGCCTTTGCCACCTGGTCCGTGGCGTGAGGGCGCTGGGGGCCGGGGCCGGTTTCGAGGGGCGGGCAGGAGGCGCGGTCCGGACCGGGGCGCTGCCCCGGACCCCGAGGGTATTTGGATCAAGATGAAGGCAGGGCGTCGGCGCGAGTGTCCACACCTGGCCGGACTGTTCGGGGCGGGCATGACAGCGCCACGTTGTGCGGAAACGGCCTGTTGCGGTTTTTTGACCGGCTGCATCGGGTTGTCCACAAAACCCGGCTTGCGCCGCGCGGGTCGCGGGGTCATGCTGGTGTAACACGCGCCGTCGGGTGCACCAGACCTGCTTGAAATGGCGGGGAGCGGACCCCAGATATAGCGCTCATGACCGGGGATGCGCCACGCTGCTGCGATGCGGGGCCGGGGCATCCTGCCAAGAACAGGAAACGCGAGCATGAAACAGCCACTCAATCCTTCCTACCCGGTGCTGCCGCTGCGCGACATCGTCGTGTTCCCGCACATGATCGTGCCGCTCTTCGTGGGGCGCGAGAAGTCGGTGCGCGCGCTCGAGGAAGTGATGAACGACGACAAGCAGATCCTGCTTGCGAGCCAGATGGACCCCTCGATCGATGACCCGGACACGGATGGCATCTATCGCGCGGGTGTTCTGGCCAACGTGTTGCAACTGCTGAAGCTGCCGGACGGCACCGTAAAGGTGCTGGTCGAGGGGCAAAGCCGCGTGCGCATCACGGAATACCTTGAGAATGGCCGCTTCTTCGAGGCCAAGGCCGAGTACCTGACCGAGATGCCCGGCGACCCCGCCGCCATCGAGGCGCTGGTGCATACCGTGGCCGAGGAGTTCGAGCGCTACACCAAGGTGAAGAAGAACATCCCCGAGGAGGCCATGGCGGCTGTCTCGGAAGCGACCGAGCCGGCGCAGCTGGCGGACCTGGTGGCCGGGCATCTTGGTGTCGAGGTGGGCCAGAAGCAGGAGCTGCTGGAGACGCTGTCGATCAGCGAGCGGCTTGAGAAGGTCTATGGCCTGATGCAGGGCGAAATGTCCGTCTTGCAGGTCGAGAAGAAGATCAAGACCCGCGTCAAGTCGCAGATGGAGAAGACCCAGCGCGAGTATTACCTGAATGAGCAAATGAAGGCCATTCAGAAGGAGCTGGGCGACGGCGAGGAGGGCGAAGGCGAAATCGCCGAGCTGGAAGAGAAGATCGGCGCGACCAAGCTGTCCAAGGAAGCCAAGGAAAAGGCCGACGCGGAGCTGAAGAAGCTCAAGAACATGTCGCCGATGTCCGCCGAGGCGACCGTTGTGCGCAACTACCTCGACTGGATGCTGTCGATCCCGTGGGGTGTAAAGAGCCGCGTGAAGAAGGACCTGAACCGTGCGCAAGAGATCCTCGATGCGGATCACTACTCGCTCGACAAGGTCAAGGAGCGCATCGTCGAGTACCTCGCCGTGCAAGCGCGCAGCCAGAAGCTGAAGGGGCCGATCCTGTGCCTCGTCGGCCCTCCGGGTGTGGGTAAGACGTCCCTGGGCAAGTCGATTGCGAAATCGACCGGGCGCGAGTTCATCCGCATTTCGCTGGGCGGCGTGCGTGACGAATCCGAGATCCGTGGCCACCGTCGTACCTATATCGGGTCGATGCCGGGCAAGATCATCCAGGCGCTGAAGAAGGCGAAGACGACAAACCCGCTGATCCTGCTCGATGAAATCGACAAGATGGGGCAGGATTTCCGGGGCGACCCGGCGTCGGCCATGCTGGAGGTGCTGGACCCGGAGCAGAACTCGACCTTTGTCGACCACTACCTGGAGGTGGAGTACGACCTGTCGAACGTCATGTTCGTGACGACCTCGAACTCGTACAACATGCCGGGGCCGCTGCTGGACCGGATGGAGATCATCTCGCTCTCGGGGTATACCGAGGATGAGAAGATCGAGATCGCCAAGCGGCACCTCGTGGGCAAGGTCATCAAGAACCACGGCCTGCGGAAGGGCGAATTCGTGGTGCAGGACGACGCGCTGACGGACATCGTGCGGTATTACACCCGCGAGGCCGGGGTGCGGAACCTGGAACGCGAGATTGCCAAGCTGGCGCGCAAGGCGGTGACGAAGATCGTCAAGAAGGAGACCGAGAAGGTCGTCGTGACTGCGGCGAACCTCGACGAGTTCCTGGGCGTGAAGAAGCACCGTTATGGGTTGGCCGAGGAAGAGAACCAGGTGGGTGTTGTCACCGGTCTGGCCTGGACCTCGGTCGGGGGTGACTTGCTGCACATCGAGGCTCTGAAGCTGCCGGGCAAGGGGCGGATGAAGACCACGGGCAAGCTGGGCGACGTGATGAAGGAGTCGATTGATGCGGCTTCGAGTTACGTGCGCTCCATCTCGCCGCAGATCGGGGTGAAGCCGCCGAAGTTCGACAAGATCGACATCCACGTCCACGTGCCGGACGGGGCGACGCCCAAAGACGGTCCGTCGGCGGGTCTGGCCATGGTGACCTCGATCGTGTCGGTGCTGACCGGCATCCCGGTGCGCAAGGATATCGCCATGACCGGCGAGGTATCCCTGCGTGGCAACGCGATGCCGATCGGCGGTCTCAAGGAGAAGTTGCTGGCGGCGCTGCGGGGCGGGATCAAGACCGTGTTCATCCCCGAGGAGAACGAGAAGGATCTGGCCGACATTCCGGACAATGTGAAGGAAGGCCTGCAGATCATCCCGGTCAAGCACGTGTCCGAAGTGCTGGCGCAGGCCCTGCTGTCCAAGCCCGAGCCGGTGGAATGGGACGAGGAGGCCGAAGAGGCGGCGGCAGCCGCTGCGGCCAAGAAATCCTCGGAAGACACGCTGGGAAGCTCGGTCGCGCATTGAGCGCGGCCGGTGGCACGGCCACCGGATCCTGACACAAAGAAGCCCCGGCGCCGATGGCGTCGGGGCTTTCAGTTTGTCAGATGGGCTTTTGGAGTGGCGGCGTGGCCCCTCGACACTATTGGCGGATCAGTTCGCCAGAGCGGCGCTGAAGATGACCAGAGTGGTCAGGCCCAGCACGAGGCCGGCGGAGGGCGAGCTGCTGGAGGCGGCCTGTTCTTCGATGATGACCGGCGCCATCACCGGCGGATCGGCGGGGGCAGCGTAGCTGCCTGCGGTGGAGGCGGTTGCGATGGTGACAAGTGCGGCGGCAGCCAAGAATTTGTTCATGGATTCGTTCCTTTGCCCTAGGTGATGGACTCAACTGTGTGCTGAGTCGTCGCGGAGTCAAGCAAGTGCTGGCCTTGTGTGACCATTTGCGCTAAGGTTTTTGAATGAAGAAAGAGTGACCGCGGACAACCGTGGCGCGCAAAATCGAGCAGAGACAGGTAAGATGACCACAAAGAGCAAGCCGACGCCTCGTCGGACGACGACGTCACGCAAAACGTCCACCGCGCGGTCGACCCCGAGCACCGCAGCCGAAGATGGGCTCGTTGACGACATGGCCGCTGTGGAACCGGACATGGTTCCCGAGATTCATACAGACGAAGACGTGCTGCACGCGGATCCCGAGGCCGCGCTGCCCGCGTCAGATGCCGCGCCGGTCACGGTCGAGGAGATCGCTGTCCTGCCGCAGCCCGAACTGCGCAAGAAAGAGCTGATCGACCTTGCGGTGGAGCGGTCCGGCATCAAGAAGCGCGACGCGAAACCGGCGATCGAAGCGGCCCTTGCCGTGCTGGGGGAGGCACTGGCGGAAGGCCGTGAAATGAACCTTGTGCCGCTGGGCAAGCTGAAGGTCACGCGGATGAAAAAGGCCGGAAACGGCCAGATCATCAACGCCCGGGTGCGCCAGCCGGAAGAGGATGAAATTTCTCTGGATGACCCCCTTGCACAGGCTGCGGAGTGAGTCTAAAAGCCCCGCTACCGGGTGATTAGCTCAGTGGTAGAGCGCTTCGTTCACATCGAAGATGTCAGGAGTTCAAATCTCTTATCACCCACCAGATTACTTGAAGCGTGCCCCGCAAGGTGGCGCGCTTCTTGCATTTCAGGGCATTTACAGCGCTGTCGACAGGCGGTGCGCAAGGCGCATCTTGGGGCTTGCACCCGCGGGGGTGATTGGCTAGATCGTCCACACCCCGGGTGGTTAGCTCAGTTGGTAGAGCGCTTCGTTTACACCGAAGATGTCGGGGGTTCGAGTCCCTCACCACCCACCATTTTCCAAGCACTTAGCAAGTCACTCGGAAACCGTGTTCCCAATCCACTCCGGGCGGTTCCCAATTTCAGGGATCAGCATCACGGTTTCGATGTTCATATGTTCCGCCTCGGCGCGGCGGGCGTAGTGCTTCGACATGCTCTCCGAAAGATGCCCGAGCATGGATTTGACGCGCTGAATCCCACCGAAAAGTTCTGGCTTTCTGGCGACGGTCGTGGCGATCAGGGTGGCGTTCGTCGTCCGCAATCCGTGTAGCGTGGGGCGGAAGGCGCCATCCTCGAGGTCGTCCAGGCGTTCCGGCCGCAACTTCAGGCGGATGAGTTCCTTGGTCCAAGATGCCCCAAAACCGCTCGCCCAGGGCGTCCCGCGGCTCGTCGTCAAAAGGGGGCGGCGTGGGTTAACGATTCCCGCCTCTCGCTTCGCTGCGCGCTCGATGTCGAGGATTGCCAAAACCACGGGGTGCAACGGGACAGCGACATGCGTCTTCGTCTTACCTTGCAGGACATACCACACGCCGTCCCTGATCTGGCTATCCGATATCCCAAGAACGTCCTTGCGGCGTTGACCAGTGTAGAGAGCCACAAGCGCGACCTTCACGATCTCAGGCTTACCGCGTTCAATCAGGACACGTAGATCTGCTTCGGGCCACGGCTCGTAGCTGTCCTCCGACTGCACTCTTTCGATCCGGCTGCATGGGTTTTCCACGCAGAAACCCCGCGTTCGACCCCAGCCGAAGACTGCGCTGATGTCATCGAGGCGGCGGTTCGCCGTCGCTGGCCGCTCGGCGAGGCTGTCATAGACGGCTTGAACGTGGACTGGCCTGATCAGGTCTGCGTCGAATGCTCCCCAGCGTTCGAGGATCAGGTCGCAGGCATAGCCGCGCAGCAGCTTGGAGTTCTTGGGGAGCCGCTTGTATCGTTCGCTGTCAAGGTGCGTGCGCACTAGGCGCGTGATGGCCTTCTCACTTTCAAATTGCCCTGGAACCGTGCCGAAGCATTTCCGGTGCGCGTCGTTATAAGCTGGTCGGTAGGCCGGGTCGAATGGATGGGGCAGGGGCACGCGAAATTCTGGTTCGCCCTTCCTGACCACACGGAAGTAGAAATACTCTCGGCCCCGGCGAGCCTTGCGTTGCACATACTTCTCGAGGCGGATGTCAGCGGCCACGGCTTGCCTTCAGGATGGGGTCGTCCTCGTCCTCCGGCGTGCCGGCGCCTTCCATCATAGCAACAACCTCTGACCATTTCCACCGGGTCAGTCCGCTCATCGTGTAAGGCTTGGGCAGTAGCCCGCGCTTCGCTCGATCATAAATCGTGGATTCACTCCTGAGGTCGAGCAGGTCGCACAATGTTGCGGCACTTACGTATTCCAGCAGACGCACATCCTCTGCACGTCGACCAGGACGAACAAGCTGCACGTCCGGCGCAATGGCACGTGGCGCGCTCATTGGTCGCCACCGGGGCGGGTGGCGCGGGCGGGGCAATTCACGCAGTCCACATCAGGGTGTACGATTTGACCGCCGCCGACCGCGACGACTAGCCAACTCGGGCCGTCCACCAGCTTCTCAGGGTGGTTGTCAGGCCACGCGCACAGGGTGCCGTGCCGCTCGTGTTCAGCGCCAGCGATCGCCACGACTGTCTCAGTGTCGCGCTGGTGGATGCAGTAGGTCATTCCCCACCCCCTTGCGCCGAGAGGGCGCGGAGGATCGCCAGCAACCAAGCGCGGGCTGGGCAATCGGCCATGCCTATGACCTCAGCGTCTTTGTCGAGGCGCACCACCCCGCCGTCATGAATGCACCACGCCCACCCCGGCAACAGCGCCTCGTGCAGCGCCTTGGCGGCGTCGATGGAGTCTTCGTTGTAGGCGTCGTGAAAGTGGTTTTGTGCGTAGACGTCAATTTCACCAATTGGTGTTGTATCCAAGATGGGCGTCCCAGCCTCCACCTGTTCCAGCAGCTTGCGGATTGCGTTTGCGTCGGTCATGCCTTGCCCTCCCACTCTCCAAGCGCAGAGTTTCGGAAGCACTTGCGGTCCCCACATTTCTCACAGACAGCGTAGACACATGGACCTCTGGAGCCGGAATCATCGCTCCATATGGATTGCGCTGTTCCGCGCCACTTGTGCCAGCAGCCAGACCAAAGGAAAGACAGAAGCCGTATCATGCCTTGCCCTCCCCGATGGCTCTGAGAGCGGCGCAGATGCGCCCATAAGCCGAACACTCGGTCGGATCATAATCAGGCCAAAATTCCTGACCGCAACCATCGGTGCTTTCTTCGCAAGCGATAAACCCCTCAATGAAAGCGTGGCGCAGGAGGTTTGACAGGTCCAGTGGCTTCACCCGCGCCGCCTCCTGCACCGTGGGGCGGGCCTGCGCCTCGGCAAGCTGGGCCTCAAGGGCGGCAATGCTGGCGTCATGGTCCCCCACCATTGCCGCCACCTCGTCGGGGAGATAGGCAAACGACACGCTGTCGGCCCCATCCATGATGGTATCCAGCCGCCACCATACCTTGTCACCAGCCGCGCCGAAATAGACGCGCTGGCATCCTGTGAGGTCGGCGGCTGGCAGTTCATGCAGCGCGGACAGCCTTTCGGCGGTGCAGACGATTTCCTCGGTGATGCCCGCGCCGTCGATCAGTTCGCGCAATGTGTCGAATTGCTCAACGCTGATTGGGTGAGCCATGCCTGATGATGCCCCGTCATCTTCAACCTCGTCGCCGCTGGCAAGTCCCAGAATGTCAAACCCAGTGTACCGCTTGAGGTAGGTAGAGGTAGACCCGCCTCCTTGGATGGCGTTCATCTGCTTGCCGCTGTCTTTAGGGCCGATAAGCGTGGTTGTGATCTGATGCCCAAGGCCGTGGCGCACGATAGCCGTAACCTCAACCTCATTGCCTTTCGTGGAGGAGGTCCAGTTGAGCGCGAGATTGTGACGCGACAGGACAGGTCGCGTCGTGTTTACGAGGTCTTTCAACTCGGAGTATTTGTTCCCCGTGTGCTTGTTGGTACCGCTTTTCGGTATGGGAGGCATTTCAGCCATGGCGGCGGCGAAGTCGCGGTTGAACGCCTGCTCCGCCTCCTTGTTCATCTGGCGCTCGCGCATATCCATCATGGCCGTGATACGTTCCATGGGCAGATCGGGGTTCATCATCACCCGCTCAATCATGCTCACCATGGGATCGGCGGGCAGTTGCGGCGCTTGGCCTTCCATCTTCGTTACTGCGTTCATGTCGTATCCTTTCAGGCGAAAGCTGCGAGTGTCAGGGCAACCCCGGCGACTGTCGTGGCGACGACAGCCCAGGCAACAAGGCGGTGGATAACGCCAAGGGCGGGCGGTTCTGCGGGGTAGGCATCGTGTACGCGCACCCGGTTCACGTTCGGCCCGCGCATGTCTGCGCGCCAGCAATCACGCGCGGTGCTTCTGCTGTTGAGGTCTGCTCGGGTCATGCCTTGCCCTCCGTAGCTGCGAGGAAGGCGGAAAGGGCGGTATCAGCCGCTTCCACATCCCGCTCAAGGATCAGGCGACCCCCCGTCGCTGGTGAAACGTGGCGCGATGTGATCGCCTCCACAGCCCGCGCCAGTTCTTCCGCAGCCAGTAGCGCGGCGTCCTTGCGGGCAAGTTCTTCGACGGCTGCGATGTACGCATCTTCGAGGTCAGGCAGGCGGGCGATGCGGCGGGCGTTGGATTCAATTACAGGACTAAACCTCCGAAGTGTCGCAGCAGCCTCTAAGCTATCAAGAGGGCGTGACATTCTCTTAGCTTCATCCCGCGTTGCAGGCGCGTGACATGTAGCCAAAACAAGACTCGTCGCAGGGCATGTGCCGCCGTTTGACGTGCTAAACACAAGCGCCTTTGGGTCGTTTCCGTTAGACACATGAAACGGCCCCGGCGTCCCGGCTTCCCGATCACGCTTGATTTGTTCGATAAGGCTCATGCCAATGCTCCGATTATGAGGGCGATACCCAACAGGGCGGGTAGGGACGCGATGAAAAGCCCGAGGGGTTCACGGTTCCAGATCGCAGCCCCGGCGATGTAGAGGGCAGCGAGGATCAGAACCCCGCCGATGATGGACAGGAGGGCGCTCATTCTGCGGATTCCGCGACAAAGCGCGCGCGCCGATCTTCTAGGCGTTTTAGCTGCTCTCTGGCGGCGTCAATCTTGCGGTCAATTAAAATCAACTCGCAGGCGGTCAGGTTCTCGCGAATGGCGGAGATTTTGGCGCGGCCCTCTTCCCTTCTGCTAGTGTAAAAGTAGCTTTCTAGGCGGGCGGATATCAGATCAAGCGCATCCTCTACGGTGTCGGCTTCCGGCTTTTCGCCTTCCGGGAAAAACTCGCTTACGTTGCCGAACGGCGTTCTAAGAGAAAGTTGCCACTGCTTTTCATCGCTTGCGAGATTGTAGCGGCCAAGTGTTGCGTGGATTGATACAGTCATTCTCCGGCTACCTTCATCAGCTTTTCCGCGCGGTTCCCGGCCTCATAGACGGCCTTGCGGTCATCATCTGAGAGGAACACGCTTGCGGTGTCTGTGTGGTCTCCGCCCGTGTGCTGGGCGACGTGGAGGGCGTAGCGGCCCAAGAGGCTGTGAAGCTGGGCGTAGGTCATTGCGCGGCCCACCGTGCTTCGTCATGGCGTGCGTAGAGGTATTCTGCGCGGTCGTCGTGCGCGGCCTCGGCTGCGTCATTTGCGGCTTCCTCAGCCATGTCGCGGGCGCGGTCTTCCAGCTTGGAAACCTCTTTCTCGCCCTCGTACTTGTCCCACGTCATCGCCTGCACAAGCTGGTCGCGGGTCAGGTGCAGAGCGCCGATCCGGGTGCTGATGATCTCGCCGCTGATTTCCCAGCCAGCCGCAACACCAATGTCACGTTCTTCCGGCTGGAATTCTGCGTCGTACTCGTAGACCGCTACCCCGCCGGGGAAGTCGTCAACTTCGATTTCAAGAGTGTCGCTCATGTCGTCTCTCCCGTGTGTGGTGGGGTGGGGCCGTGGCCCCGTGGGGTTAGCCGTTCGCCTGAATGGTCAGTTTTGCCCCCTTGATGACCTCAAGGGCTTCACGCTTGCTCAGGTTGTGGATGTGGTGCCGGACGCGCTCGGCAACGGCATCGCGGTTCGCCATCACCGTATCCATGAGAAGGGACCACGCAGGGGACGGCTTCGCGTCCCAACGGTCAGGCTGACGAAAAACGGTGAAACTGGACAAGTCGTTGATGACTGCGACGGCCTTCTCAGTAATCAGCTTGTCACAGTCGCCGCCGATGGTTTCCGCCACAATCTCTTTGACAATCGAGTACGCCACATCAGCGATGGCAGATGTTGCGCTGACGCTGGTGAAGTGCTCGCGGCACATGTCGCGCCACGCCTCGCGCGCAATCTCACGCTTTTCGTCGTCGCTCAGATAGCGATCAACCAATTCTGCGGCTTCCATCGTCGTCTCTCCCGTGTGTCCCGAGATCGTCGCCAGCGTGGCGGGTCAGCGTCGGGGTATGGGGAGATGTTATGACTAATTTAGTCAAAGCGCAATAGGGAAAATGACTGAAACAGTCACGTTGACCAAAAACGCAAACAGGCGCTAAAGTGCGTCAACTCGTGCTAAAAGTTAATGTTCGCTATTTGTCCAAGAGAACAACGAGGTTCAGTTGAGGGAAGTTTTATTTGATTTGGCGGTGCGCGCCGGGGCCACGGGTGAAAGCCTGGATGACCTATTCAGGCGGAAGAGACCGTATCTTTTCAGCGAGGTCGAGCGGCAGCTTGTCCCAGCGCCCCAGAACGAGCCAATCCAGCGTGACACCGAGGCGGATAACGAGTAGCGCCGCCACCGTGTCGGATAGGCCCTGACGGCCCTTCTCAAAGCGTGACCAGTAGGTCCGTTCAATGTCGAGCATGTCAGCCATTTCGGATGGCGACTTTCCGATTGCTCTGCGCAACAGGCTGAGGCGATGACCGACGGCCTCGTTTCGCATGGCTTGTGCCACCTCTTGCGGCAGCATGGATTCGGGCTTCAACGACATGCCCGCAGGATGTGAATTAGAGGCTATCGCTTCAATCACTGTTTCAGCCTCTTGACGTTGTGACTAGATTAGTCATTATGGGTCGCATGAAAACGGTTCCTGAAATCATAGATGCTGCGGGTGACCGCATCGAAATTGCCAAGGAATGCGGCGTCGAACCGATTGCCGTTTATCGCTGGCACACGAAAGGTGCGATCCCGGCTTGGCATCATGCTGGTGTCCTGCGCGTGGCGCAGCGCAACGGCGCAAACATCACTGCGGACATGCTGTGCATGGCTCATGATAAATCTCCGGCTTCGTCGGCCCAAAAGGGGGCCGCGTGATGCGCTCGGAGTTTCTTGCCTGTCCCTCAAGGGTGAGTGCCGATCACGCATCGGTCAACCCTCGTGATGGTCAGGAAAACCTTACCAGCGCGACCGCTCACGGAACGCTGGATGCTGCGGACAGGCACGCAGCGCGGGGAGCGGTAACAGCCGCCCCCGTCACCAATACGGGCCTCAGCGTCACGCTGCCGTGGCCGCCGCACGAGTTGTCGCCGAACTTCCGGACACGCTCGCGGACACTCGTGCCGCTGCGGCGCAAGCAATACCGCAAGGCCTGCGCCGAAGCAGCTTGGACGTTGGGCGTCACCCCGGCGCGGGGCCTGCGACTCGACCGTATCGTGTTCCACCCGCCGACCGCCGCGCGCCACGACGACGACAACCTCGTCGCCCGGTTCAAGGCGGGCCGCGATGGGCTGGCACAGGCGATGGGCGTGGATGATGCGACGTTCAACGGCGTGCCGACGGCGATCGGGGCCATCGTCAAGGGCGGCGCGGTGGTCGCGCTGTTGACTGAAATTCCCGGCTGAGACCGGGACAACCTGCCGCGCTCGGGGTTTGGCGATCATCGAGGCGGCGCAACACGAAAGGAGATTTGCCTTGGCAATCTCTCTGCAAAACCTGGTCCGCAAGCGGGCCGACAAGCCGCCCATGATCGCGATCTATGGGCGTGGCAAGATGGGCAAGACGACGCTCGCGTCGGAGTTTCCCAACCCGATCTTCGTCCAGACGGAGGACGGCTCCGGCGCGCTGGAAATCACCAGCTTCTCCGAGGGCGCGATCACCGAATGGTCGGACGTTGACGCGGCACTGACCGAACTCGCGACCGAAGATCACGACTTCAAGACGCTGGTCATCGACAGTGTGACGCAGCTCGAGCCGCTGATCTGGGCGGAGACGTGCCGCCGGAACAACTGGCCCGACATCGAGCAGCCGGGGTATGGTAAAGGATACCTCGCCGCCGATGAAGTCTGGCGTGAATTCCTCAACGCCTGCACATGGCTGCGCGATTACAAGCGGATGTGTGTCGTGATGATCGGGCATGAGGTGGTCGAGACGTTCTCGGACCCTGAGCGCGAGGATTACAACCGCTACAAGCTCCGGCTGCACAAGCGGGCCGAGGCGCTGATCCGCGAGCGGGTCGATATCGTCGGGTTCCTCAACCAAGCCGTTGCGCTGGACAAGGGCAAGAAGGGCGACGAGCGCGCCGTGGCGAAAGGCTCCGGGCAGCGGCAGTTGAACCTCGCGCCGCGCCCGACCTTCGAGGCAGGCAACCGCTACGGCATGCCTGACAAGATCCTCATCAATCCCGGGCAGGGCTTCGCGGCCATCGCCCCCCACATGCCGGGGTTTGACCCGGTGCAACCTGCCGCTACGGCGGCCTGATCCAAGGACAGGAGACAAGACAAATGGCAGACCTCAGCGGACTTCAAGACCCGACCGGCGGCGAATACAGCACCGGCTTTGGGCCACTCGAACCGGGCGAATACACGCTCGCGCTGGTCAAGAGCGAGATGCTGGAAAGCAAGAACTCGCCCGGCAACTGGTATCTCGCCTGCGAATTCGAGAACCAGGACGGCGCGGGCCGCGTCTGGCAGAACTTCAACCTCGTGAACGCCAATGCGCAGGCGATCGCGTGGCGTGACTTCAACGCGCTCTGCCACGCCTGCGGCAAGCTGGGCGTGCAGGACAGCAGCGAGATCCATGGCATCCCGTTCACGGCGCGCGTCGGCTTCGAAAAGGACAAGTCGCAGCCGGGCGGCGTGAACAAGGAACGCAACCGGATCACCAGCTACAAGCCGCTGAACGCAGGAGCGACCGCGGCCTATGCGACCGGCAACGCCGGGGCGCAGGCTGGCGCGGCTGGCGCGAAAAAGCCCTGGCAGCAGTGACCGTGCCGGGCGCGCGCCCGTAGTCGCCAAACCCGCGGCGCGCGCCCTCTCCATCCCTGATTTTCATCAAGCCATGAAGGAGGCTCTTCAATGGCACAGGATATCTACGCCCCGCTAGAGGGCAAACACGTCACAATCGACAAGCTGACCGGCGCATTCCGGGCCTGCATGTCGTGTGGCGGCACGGCGGCGACCGTCAGCACGGCGCCTGTCGGAATGCACCAAGGCCACCTGACCTGCACCGCGTGCGGACGCCTGACCAGCTACCTGAGCCGCGATCACCTCGCCGCAATGCTGGCCGCGCACGATGCGGACGAGCGGAGGGCGGGCTGATGGCTAAGCACAAATGCCCCAATCGCTTCGGTGGCAAGGGCGCGCGCGGCGGATCGTTCTTTGAGATCGAAAGCCCGAGCTATGAACATAGCACGGCAACCCTTCGCGTCGGGCATTCCTGCGTCATCGTGCATGACAGGGAAATCCCGATCACATGGCTTTCCGAGTTGGTGGCGATAGCTACCGAA
Organism: Sagittula sp. S175; assembly: GCF_049800975.1. Lineage (NCBI taxonomy): Bacteria > Pseudomonadati > Pseudomonadota > Alphaproteobacteria > Rhodobacterales > Roseobacteraceae > Sagittula > Sagittula sp. S175. The sequence goes on along the minus strand of NZ_JBNAGB010000001.1, from coordinate 527,540 downwards.
CACAAGGGCGGCATTCCGGGTTTTCTGCGCGATCACAATTGGAGCGGCGACAGCTATGCGCTGATGTGCGACCCGGCAAAAGAGGGGGCGCGCTGATGGTCGCGATCCCCAAGCAACCCGATCCGGAGGAATTTGTCGCGCCGATGCACCCGCGCGTGGTGCAGGAATACGACTGCGCGTCGTATCTCTATTTCGACATCGAGACGATCCCGGACCAGAGGCCCGAGACGCTGGAGCGCCTGCGCGCCGAGGTCACAGCCCCGGCCCGCTATAGCAAGCAGGACAGCATCGACGCATGGCTGGCGGAGAACCGCGAGAGCGCGGCGCGGGAGGCGCTGGCAAAGACCAGCTTCGACCCGGCGGCGGGGCACGTCTGCACCATCGGATGGGCCACCAATGACGGCCCCGTGCGCGTCGAGCACGCCGAGGGGCTGGGCGAAGAGCGGGACATTCTCGACGCGTTCTTCCGGTCCCTGCCGAAGCGTGACGTGACCCTAGTCGGGCACAATCATACCGGCTTCGACATCCCGTTCCTGACCAAGCGCGCAATCCTGCTGGGCGTGGAACTCCCGTCCGAATGGGCTTGGCCGCGCGATCCGAAGCCATGGGGCAGGGGTCTTTTCGACACCATGCACGCATGGGCCGGGTCCGGGCGCGGCGACATGATCGGAATGAACAGGCTCTGCGGCCTGCTCGGTATCGTCGGCAAGGAGGGCTTCGACGGCTCCATGGTCGCCGATGCTTGGGCCGCAGGCGATCACCTGACCATCGCTCGATACTGCGACGACGACGTTCGCCGCACCCGGGCAATCCATCAAAAATTCTTGGCAGTGGGGTACTGATCCAATGGACTATTTCACCAACATCCCCGGCGCGACGGCGCTTGTGCATTCGCGCGGCGTGTACCGCCAAACGGCACTCTACGCGCGCGGAGATGCGATCTACGCAAAGCACGGCGCGGGCTACATCCGCATCGGCATCGGCGGGGCTACCAGCGCGCCGAATATCCGCTGGGCCGAATTTGACCAAGGCGACACCGCGACCATCATCGAGAAGCCCGGCGCCGCGCCGAAGCTGGCCAGCATGGGCGACGTGCGGGAGGCGGCGGAATGAATTTCACCGTCGAAGCCGCGGCATTCCGCGCCGCACTCAAGACCGCCGGGCGCGTGATCCCGCAAAAGTCGCCATGGCCGATCCTGTCCAACCTCAAGGTCATCACCAATGACAGCCGCGTCACGCTGATCGGCTCCAACGGTGATCTGACCTTCGAAGCGGACATTCCGGCGCAGGTCGAGACCGAAGGCGTGGCGATCATGCCGCACGGGCCGTTGTCCGCTTTCGCCTCTGCCGCCAAGGCCGACACGATCACGCTCAAGCTGGAAGGCGAGGCGGTCAAGGTGTCAGCAGGGCGGTCGCGCATCGCCCTGTCTGCCGCAGACGCAGCGGATTATCCGAACTACAGGCCAGCGGATGGTGAACCCGTCCAGATGGACGCCGACACGCTGACCCGCGCGCTGCGGTTCTGCGCGACGGCATGCTCCACCGACGAGACGCGCTACTACCTGCAAGGCGTCAACATGACCACGCGCGAGGGTGTCGTGGAAGCGCACGGGACCGATGGCTACGGCCTGCACGTCGCACAGCTTCCGGACGCGCCGATCATTGGCGACGGAGCAATCCTGCCGCGCGATGCGGTGGCGCTGATCTGCGACGCGGCGGAAGGCAAGGACGCCGTCAGCCTCGCCGTGTCGGCGCGCGGGTGGATGTTCGCCGTCGCCGGTCTCCGCATGTGGGGCAAGGTGATCGACGGATCGTTCCCGGACGTGTGGCGCGTGATCGAGGGCTTTGGCCAGGCCGATCCCTTCGCCGTCACAGCCGAGGACGACCTCGCCACAACGCTCAAGGTCGCAGCCTGCGGCGCGGATGAAATCCGCAAGAAGGGTCGCGGGCTGGTGTTCATCGCAGACCCGGGCAAGCCCATCGTGATCCGGGGCGGCAAGACCGTCTCCGGCGTCACGGCGGCGGGCCGGGCGGAGACGCAGGCCGAAGCAATCGGCACGGCACGCTTCATGCTGTCGTCTGACCTGCTGTCCCGCGCCTTGCCCGCGCTCAAGGGCGACATTGCCCTGTCATCACTGGCGGAGGGCGCGCGGATCGAACCGGCGCAACAGGACGCACACCTGCACCTGTCTGCCGTGCTCATGGGTATCCGTGCCGCGGATGAGGAGTTGCAGGATGTCTGAGCAACTGGCGGAATACCGGCGGTTCATCGCATCGCGCGCGCGCGCCGCAGAGATGCAGGGTTTCGACCCTGCATCCATGAATGAGCACATGAAGGCACACCAGGTTAAGGCGGTGGACTTCGCACTACGGCGCGGATCGGCGGCGCTGTTCCTCGATACCGGGCTTGGCAAGAGCCTGTGCGAACTGGAATGGGCGCGGCAGGTCGCGGATCATACCGGCAGGCCCGTGCTGATCCTGACGCCGCTCGCCGTCGCGGCGCAGATGGTGCGCGAGGGCCGGAAATTCGGCATCGACGCGCGGCAAATCCGGGAGCAGGGCGAAGTCGGCGACGGCATCATGGTGGCGAACTACGAGCGGCTTCCCAAGCTGGATGCGTCCGTCTTCGGCGGGGTCGTGCTGGACGAAAGCAGCATCCTCAAGAGCTTTGCAGGTCGCACGCGCAACATGCTGATGGACGCCTTCCGCGAATGCCCGTTCAAGCTGGCAGCAACGGCCACTCCCAGCCCGAATGACCACATGGAACTCGGGAACCACGCCGAGTTTCTCGGGGTCATGCGGCAACAGGAAATGCTGTCGAAGTGGTTCGTCAACGACACATCCACCGCGTCGCAGGACTGGCGCCTGAAAGGCCATGCAGCCGATGACTTCTGGTCATGGGTGGCGTCATGGTCGCGGTGCGCAACGCTCCCGAGTGACCTTGGTGGAGATGATACAGGGTATGTCCTGCCGGATGTTGACTTGCATCTTCACCGGGTCACGGTTGACCTGACCCAATCGACCGGCGACGCCGCGTTCCGCATGCCGGAAATGTCCGCTACCAGCTTCCACAAGGAAAAACGGCTCACCATCCGGGAGCGGTGCGAACTGGCCGCGCAGCTTGTCGACCACGACAAGCCTGCAACAGTCTGGTGTGAGACCAACGACGAAAGCGCGATGCTCGCCAAGATGATCCCGGGATCGGTGGAGGTCCGAGGCGACATGAAGCCGGAGGTCAAAGAAGCGGCTTTGCTCGGGTTCGCGGATGGCGATTTCCGCGTCATGGTCACGAAGCCGACGCTCGCCGGGTTCGGGCTGAACTGGCAACATTGCGCGCACGTCGTGTTCGCCTCAATCAGCTTTTCCTACGAGCAATTCTATCAGGCGCAGCGCCGGTCGCATCGGTTTGGCCAGACGGAACGTGTCGTGACTGACGTGGTGATCGCCGAGACCGAGGGCACGATCTGGCGGACCATCGCCGAGAAGGCCGCCAAGCATGACGACATGAAGCGACAGATGGCGGCGGCGATGAACCGCGCGCAACGGACGGCGCGGACGCGTATCAAGTACGACCGTCCGCTGGACCTGGCATTTCCAACATGGATCAAGGGAGGCAGCAATGAAGCAGCCTGAATACAAGGGCGCCGGATGGGCGATCCACGCTGAAACCGATTGCGTCGAAGGCATGTGGGCGATGCCTGAAAACAGCGTCGATTGCGTCATCACGTCGGTGCCGTTTGGTGACCTGTTCGTCTACTCGGACAGCGAGCGCGACCTCGGCAACGCGGGCGAGGGTGAGGCATTCGCCAAGCAATACCGCTTCTTCGCAGAGGCGCTGACGCGCATTTTGCGCCCGGGCCGCATAGCCTGCATCCACTGCACCGACCTGCCGATGCGCAAGGGAAAGCACGGGGCAATCGGCCTGCAAGATTTCTCTGGCGATCTGGTGCGGGCGCATACCGCCGCCGGGCTGGTCTACCATGGCCGCGCGACGATCTGGAAAAACCCTGTCGTGGAAATGCAGCGCACGAAGGCGGTCGGCCTGCTGCACAAGCAGATCAAGAAAGACAGCGCGATGTGCCGCGTAGGCATGCCGGACTACATGCTGTTTTTCCGCAAGGATGCGCCGAACGAAAAGCCTATCCAGCACGCCTATGCTGGCGACGGCGACCCGGTGGCAATCGTCCGCGCATGGATGGAGGAATTGCGCGGACAAGGGCTTCTGCGGTCGGTTCCGGACGATGCTGCGATTGCCGCGTTCATGGCCGAAGCTGAATTCAGCATCGACGAATGGCAGGCGCTGGCGTCACCCGTCTGGATGGACATTGACCAGGGCGAGGTTCTCAAGAACTTCCGCGACGCGCGCGACGATGAGGATGAAAAGCACGTCTGCCCGCTCCAGCTTGGCGTGATCCGGAAGTGTCTCCGGCTCTACAGCCGCCCGGGCGATGTGGTGCTGGACCCGTTCAACGGGATCGGCAGCACTGGCTACGAGGCTGTGAAGTCTCACCGCCGGTATCTCGGGTTCGAGCTGAAGGCGAAATACGCCGCCATGGCAAACCGCAATCTGCAAGAGGCCGAACTCGCCTCGCAGGACATTTTCAGCCGGTTCGCGGAGGACGCAGCATGACCGCGCAAGACATTGACCGCATCGTGGCCGAGGCCTTCGCCCGCGTGATGGAGCGCTATGACAGGAGCCGGGCCAATGGTTGACCTTCTCGCAATCTTCCGCGCGGCCCGTGTCATGCGCTGGCACACCAATCCAGCCCTAGCGCACACCAACGACCGCCTAGATGCGCATCAAGGGAGAGTGGCGCGCATCATCCTTGCGCTTCACCCGTCGCCGTCTGTGGCACTTCTCCGGGCCGCACTGACGCATGACGACGGTGAGCACGCTGTTGGCGACGTGAAGGCCCCGGCAAAGGACATGTTCCCCGGACTGCGTGAATGGCTGGACGGCGCAGAAAAGCGCGCACGCGAAAGCCTGTGGGGGCCTGACCCGGACCTGACAGCAGAGGAACGCAAGTGGCTGCACTATGCCGACCGAATGGATGCGATGATGTGGTGCGAGGTCCACGCGCCGAATGAGTTGACCGGCGACGGATGGCCTGAGGCGCGGCGTGATCTGCAAATGATGGCTTGGGAGTTGGGGATAGGCGTTCCGCAGGCAAACACTGACCGTGCACAGGTCGCAGCGCTGGGGGCGAAGTCATGAGCCTGTACCATAGACGCATCCACCGCGACGAGCATGGCATGTCTGACGTTTACGACGTCCTGCGCGCGTATGGCGTCGCCGATCCCGCCGTTGCCCACGCGATCAAGAAACTGCTGGTGCCGGGCGCGCGGTCAGGCGGCAAATCCGCAGCACAAGACCTGCGCGAGGCCGCGTGGAGCATCACAAACGCAATCGCCGCTTTGGAGGGTGACAATGCAACTCCGTGATTACCAATCCGAAGCCGTGGATGCGACATTCGACTGGTTCGCCGCGGGCAAGGGCAATCCGCTCATCGTTGCGCCCACCGGTGCGGGCAAGTCCGTCATCCTGGCCGAACTGATCCGCCGTGCCTGCACAGGCTGGCCCGGCACCCGGATCATGATGGTGACGCACGTCAAGGAGCTGATCGCCCAGAACTGCGCCGCCACAACCCGCCTATGGCCGGAATGCCCTGCCGGTATCTACTCCGCCGGACTTGGGCGCAAGCAGGCGGGCCGTGCCGTCACCTTCGCGGGCATCCAGTCCGTGGCGAAGAAGGCCGCGCAATTCGGCTTTGTGGACTTGCTGATCGTAGATGAGGCTCACCTTATCCCGCGATCTGGGGCGACGCAGTATCAGGCGCTCATCGCCGGTTTGCAGGAAGCCAATCCCGCGCTCAAGGTCATCGGCCTGACCGCGACGCCGTTCCGTCTCGACAGCGGGCGGCTGGACGCCGGGCCGGGCGCGATCTTCGACGGCATCGCGTACAATATCCCGATCCCGATGCTGGTGGAGCGCGGCTATCTCGCACCGCTGGTCAGCAAGTCGCCGTCCTTCGTGTTCGACACCAAGGGTCTGCACACCCGCGCGGGCGACTTCGTGGAAAAGGAGATGGACGCGCGCTTCAACACGGAGGCCGTAACGCGCGAGGCGGTGCAGGAAATCATCGCGCTCGGGCGGGACCGGAAAAGCTGGCTGCTGTTCTGCATTTCCGTCGACCACGCCACGGCGGTTCGGGACGAGCTGCGGCGGCAAGGCATCACGGCAGAAGTCGTCACCGGGGCCACGGATGCGGGCGAGCGGGCGCGCATTCTGTCGGACTTCAAGGCCGGACGCGTGCGGGCGATCACCAACGTGAACGTCCTGACAACCGGCTTCGACGCCCCGGCAACGGATCTTCTCGCCTTCCTGCGTCCGACGCAATCGCTCGGGCTGTACATGCAGATGGCGGGCCGGGCGATGCGCATCGCGGACGGCAAGACCAACGGTCTCGTGCTCGACTACGCGGGCAATGTCCTGCGCCATGGGCCGGTGGATGCGGTCAACGTGCAGGACGCGCCGGGGCGGGCAAAAGACCCTGACGCGGAAAAGGGCGAGGTTCCGGCGAAGACATGCCCGGAATGCCAAAGCATCCTGTTCATTGCGCAGATGCAGTGCCCGGATTGCGGCTTCGAATTCCCGGAGCCGGAACCGAAGATCGAGCGGCGGGCCAGCACCGCGGCGATCATGAATATGACTGCCGAGGACGATTGGCGCGTGGTGACGGACTTCGCGCTGCGACGGCACAAGAAATTCGGCGGCGACCATCCGGTGATCTTTGCGGACTACCTGATCGACGGTCGCGTGGTTTCCGAGGTCGTGTGCATCGAGCACAGCGGTTTCCCGCGCCAGAAGGCCGTCCAGTGGTGGACTGCCATGGCCGGGACAACGCCGCCCGCGACGGTGGACGAGGCGCTGGCGCGGCAGGGTGAAATCAGGAGGCCCGGTGAAGCCGTGATCCGGCGCGAGGGCAAATATGACCGCATCGCCCGGGTGCGCGGCCATCAGGTGCGGGAGGCGGCGGAATGACGGCGCTACAGAAATTCCGCATCGTGAGCGTGCCGCGCCCGCGTGATGAGCAGCTTCTGGGTTGGCTCAGGATGCGATCCGATGGCGTTCCGGCAAACGCGATTGCCCGGCGGTATGGCGTCAATTCCGGCGTCGTCATCATCGCGACGAATAACGTCATGCAGGACGATCTTTGGCTTGCGGAGGAACCGGAAAGCCTCGTCCGGAGGGCGTACTGGTGACGTGCCTTCCCGGATACCCATGCCCGATCTGCCGCCGCCCCGGCGGCTGGGCGACCATCAACATGACCGGCGCGCCGCTGGCAGGCGTGTGCAGCCCGCAATGCGCCGAAATCTGGATCAAGCGAAAGGGGCAACCCAACGTGGAGCAGTTCGAGAGAGAGGCCGTGATGGCAGGCGGCGCAAAGGCCGGTGCGTATCTCGACAGCATCGGCAAGAGCGACCTCGGGACCATGACGCGCGAGGAATGGGCGACGTTCTGCGAGACGCTGTGGCTGGAAACCTGCGACGTGCTGCGCAAGCGCGCCGATGACGACATTCCGTTCTGAGGTGGTGTGATGAAACTCAAGGTTCTGATCGGCTGCGAACAGTCGGGCGTGGTCCGCGACGCCTTCAACGCGCTGGGACACGACGCCTGGTCCTGCGACCTTCTCCCGGCAGAAACCCCGACCAATCGCCACATCGTCGGAGACGTGCGCGACGTGATGATGGCCGATGAATGGGACGTTCTGGCAGTGATGCATCCGCCCTGCACAAGGCTGTGCAATTCCGGCGTGCGTTGGCTGACCAAGGCCCCGCCGGGTCGCACGCTGGACGACATGTGGGCCGAACTGGACGAGGGCGCGGCGCTGTTCTCGGCAGTCTGGAACGTGCCGCACATCCCCTGCGTGGCCGTCGAAAACCCCGTGATGCACAAGCACGCGAAAGAGCGTATCGAGAATTTCCGCCCCGCTACGCAGTCATTCCAGCCGTGGCAATTCGGGACTGACGAGAACGGCCCGGACAACGAGCGCAAGCGGACTTGCCTCTGGCTGCGCAACCTACCCGCCCTCAAGCCGACCGGGACACTGGACGGGAACACGGCGCGCAACAGCGTCCACATCGCCAGCCCCGGCGCGGATCGGTGGCGGGAGCGGTCCCGGTTCTTTCCCGGCGTGGCTGCGGCGATGGCGAGACAGTGGGGCGATGCAGCCGCCCTAAAGATAGGGGCGCGCATTGCATGCTGACCACATCCGCACCATATGCCGCGGTAGCGGCAAGCTATCGAGAGCAGGGCTATCACGTCATGCCTGTCGGGCCGGGAACCAAGGTGCCGGGCAAATACCAGGGTGGGATTTGGAACCCGATGCCCGGCTGGCAGAAGTATTGCCGCGACATGGCGCCGGAATTCGTACACTCCACATGGGAGCGATGGCCGGACGCCGGGGTATGCGTTGCGCATGGGGCGGTGATCGGGCTGGACCTGGACACCGATCGCCGCGACGTGGCCGAGGCGCTGCACAAGGCCGTGACACCGCCAACCGTGCGCCGCCGCGGGCAGAAAGGCTGGCTTGGGTACTACCGACCCGGCGCCGGGCTGGATGGCCTTGTCGCGCGCGTCAGGTGGTACGATCCGAAAGAGGACGGCAAGCGGCCTGTGGTGGAATTGCTGCTGGAGGGAACGCAATCCGTTCTGCCGCCGACGATCCACCCCGGCACCGGGCGGCCTTACACATGGCTGACGCCTGACACGCTGGAGGATACCGAGATCGGAGACCTGCCGATCTTCACCGGTGACGACCTTGCCGCGCTGGACCGTGAATTTTCCGCAATCGGATTGACGAGACAGGCACCGCGCCGGGTGACGCAGGCGGACTATGACCGACCAGCCGCGACCGATCACGACCTTGAGAAGCCGTTCGGGCGCAGCCTGAATGACCGCGCGATGGAGGCGATCGATCAATGGTGGCCTGCGCTGGACATGCCAAAAAGCCGTCAACGGGGCTTCGGGGCATGGGAGGCGGTGCCGTTCTGGCGATCCTCGGGCAGCGGGCGGCCCATCACTGAGCGCAACCCCAACCTTCGGGCGACGCCGCGCGGTATCGTGGACTTCGGCGCTGACCGGTCATACACGCCCGTCGATGTGGTCATGGCGGCACGGGATTGCAGCTTCACCAGTGCGGCGGAATGGCTGCAACAGTTCGTCAGGCCGGAAGTCGGCGGCGTGGGTGAAATGCCGTTGCCGATCCCTAATCCGATGGTGTCGGAAATCCCGACACCATCGCCGAGCCGACCGGAAATTCCGGAGCGTTGGGAGCCGATGCCGGTATTCGCCGGGACGCGCAGCTTCCATGTCATCAAGCCTGTCGCCATGCCGTCAGACGCGGCGTGGGAGGCGATGGTGCCGCGCGAGGCGCCGCCGTTCCCCATTCAGGACTTCGGCATCTGTGACGGGCTTCTCGGGGCTGTGGCGAGCCATATCGACGCCGCATCCGCAACCGCCACCGAGGCGGGCGCGCTGGCCGTGGCCTTGCCGCTGTTAGGTGCGATCTTCGGGCGGGCCTATGCGACCCCCACCAACCTGCGGACCAACGTCTACACGGTAGCGCTCGGGGGATCGGGAACCGGCAAGACGACGCTGGTATCTCCGGCCAAGGAATTGCTGATTACCGCGCAGGCGCGCGACGTGATGGGCGAGGATCGGTTTGCGTCCGGGTCCGGCGTGCTGACCATGCTGCGCCAAGGGCCGCGCCGGGTGTCGTTTCTGGACGAGTTTGGGCACATGCTGCAACAGATCGGCAGTCCGGGCGCGGGTGCGCATTACCGGCAGATCGTGACCGAGTTCACCGCGCTATATTCGGCGGCCAACACTGTTTTCGCCGGGACAGCCTACGCGGACGGTCGGGACACGAGCATCGACTATCCACACCTGTGCCTTTTCGGCATGGCGACGCCTGAGCAGTTCTGGCGGGCCTTCGGGTCATCCAGCCTGGAGGACGGCAGCATCGCGCGCTATCTGGTGTTTCCGCTCGGAGAGACCGGCGCAAAGGAACCGGACGCGAGCGGGATATCGGCGGTCTCGGAGGCGATCCGGGAGGCGCAGAAGGCCATGGCAGCGCGCGTGACCGGCAACCTCGGCGTGGTCGGTATCAAGGTCGCGCCGCTGGACGATTACGCGGAAAAGTCCCGTGCCGCGCTCAAGGAAAAGGAACAGGCTTTCGCGCTCTACGCCGAGAAGAACGGCGTCAGGGGCGGCCCGGCGATCCTGCGGCGGGTGACGGAAAACGCGCTCAAGATCGCGCTGATATCCGCCGTGGGGCGCAACCCGTCCGAGCCGGAAATCGACTCACGCGACATGCAGATCGGTCACGCGCTGGCGTGGTGGTCCGCTTGCGTGATGATCCGAAACATCGCGTCGCACGTCGCAGACAACCAGCTTGAGCGGGACGTGAACGATGTGGAGCGCAAGATTATGGCGGCGGGGTCAGAAGGGATCATGAAAGGCAAGCTCAAGGATCGGTGCAGAAACATCGGCAAACGTGCCTTCGATGAGATTGTGGAGGGCCTGGTCGAGGCTGGAGCGGTACGTCTGGATAAGGTCCAGACAAAGACCAAAATCGGATGGAAGCTAACTTACACAGGAGAGATCGATGAAGGATAAGACATGCGCGCAGTGCCGATTTTTTGCAGAATTGAACCCCACATCCAATATAGGCCATTGCCACAGATATGCGCCGAGATGGGGGCAAGGCGGCAGGGTGGCGGTGGATGATTGGTTCCCGAGCGTCCCTCAGTGGACGTTCTGCGGAGAATTCCAGGCGTCCGAATAATCGGACGGAGCCGCCGAATAATCGGAAATAATCGGAAATAATCGGAATAATCGGAAACCAGAAGGCCCCGGAGCGCAAGCGAAGGGGCCTTTTCGTCGAATAATCGTACGACTATTAAACACATTCACGATTATTTATGTACATGTAAATAAAGGAAAAATATGGAATAATCGAATAATCGGAATAATCGTATCGACCTCTACAAGATCAAGATAATCTGACACCCCCCCTATACGCGTAGATTTTACGATCATTCACCACAACCCGTCGAAGGCCAGTCTACATCTTGCGCCGCCTGCGGCGGGTGTGGCATGATGTGGGTGCCAAACCCCGAGCGCGGTTCCAAATGCGGGATCGAGCTTTGACCTACCACATCGGACAGATCGTGCGGCATGAGCCGCGCATCACTGCGCTCACTGGCCACAAGCTGGATGAGCCGGTTTGGCACATCCTCGGCGTCATGTCCGGGCAGGAGGAACGGCAGGCGGATCGTCTCGCCCTCGCTGGTGTCCACACGGCATACCCGACACGCGAGGTCACATGGCGCGATGCGCGGGGCCAGACGGTCACTCAGGTTCGTGCCGACGTGCCGGGCTGGGTGTTCGCCAAGTTCCGCCATGCGCCAAACTGGCACGAGATGCGGGCGCGGCGGATCATCTGCCGATTGGTTTGCAAGCAGACGCAATTCGGCCCGGTGCCATACGCCGCCAGCGAGGATGATGTTCGGGTGTTCATGGGGCTTCCGACCGTGGCGGAGGAAATCGAGGCGGCACGACGCGAGGCGTTGCGCGTGAAGCCGGGGGATCAGGCTCGAGTGGTCGTCGGGGAAAACCTGTCGCTTGTCGTCACCGTGCGCGACGTGATCGGTGGCCGGGTGTTCTGGGACCATGGCGCGATGAAGGGCGACACGGCAGAAGCGCGTTGCGAGCGGATAGCATGTTGACCGGCTTTGCAACCTGTGGCATCGTCCGCGTCAAAGACCGTGGCCTACATATCGCCACGAAGGGGAAGCCCCGCGGCCTGAACCAAGTTGATGGCGTTGCGGACAGATCGCCCGAAAAGGATCGTGCACGGACCCACGGCGCAGGCCGGATGCAGGGTCGGCACAGCGAAGCTATGGAAACGTCAAGCCCGCCAACTCCCGCCGCCATTCGCACGGCGGAACCTCTCGACATGCTGGAAACAGTCAACCGCTCGGCGGGCACCCATCGAGGTACGTCCTGGGCGGAATGCGGGACGTGCGAAGCAAATACCCATGGGACAGTGGAGAAGGTCGGACAGGCAAATATGCCGTCCGACCGCATTTGCGATGAAAGGAAAACGATATGAGCCGGGATGAAGCAACCGGGCGCTTCCTTCCGGGCAATCGGTTCTGGGAGGCGCGATCCAGCGCAGGGCCGAAGCCGAAGTTTGATAATGGGGACGCCTTGTGGTCTGCATGTCTCGAATACTTCGCATGGTGCCACGACAACCCTCTGTACGAGGACAAGCTGGTTACGTTCCAGGGCATGGCGACACATGAGCCGGTCGCAAAAATGCGGGCCATGACCATCGCAGGGCTGTGCCTGTTTCTGGATGTGACCCAAAAGCAGTGGATCGAATGGCGGGAAAAGCGCGCCGATTTAAGTGAAGTCATCGCGCAAGCTGAGGCGGTGATATACCAGCAGAAATTCGCAGGAGCCGCTGCGGACCTGCTGAATGCGAACATCATCGCCCGTGATTTGGGCCTTGCCGACAAGCAGGACCACCAGTCCACCGACGGCAGCATGACGCCGCAAGTCATCACCCGCCGCGTTGTTGACCTCAAGGGCGATGCTGATTGAGTTGGACATTCCCACCCCCCGGTGGGCTGTTCCTCTGAAAACCGACACCATGCCGGACGGAACGCCGGTGCGGTACAAGGGGGCATGGGGCGGGCGCGGTTCTGGCAAGTCGCACGAAATGGCGGGCGATGTGGTTGAGGCTATGATCGTCAACCCGGATTGCAGCGTGGTCTGCATCCGCGAAATTCAGAAATCCTTGGCCCTCTCGGCAAAGAAGTTGATCGAGGCCAAGATCGAGGCTTTCGGCGTGTCGCATCTGTTCGAGGTGCTGCGCGGGGAAATCAGAAGGATCGGCGGGACCGGGCTTTGCATCTTTCAGGGGATGCAGGACCACACAGCGGACAGCGTGAAGTCGCTCGAAGGCTTCGACATTGCATGGGTGGAAGAGGCGCAAAGCCTGTCGCAGCGGTCCCTTGATCTGCTGCGCCCGACCATCCGCAAGGAAGGCTCGCAGATTTGGTTCTCCTGGAACCCCCGGCGACGGGGTGATCCGGTAGAGAAGCTGCTACGCGGGGCAACGCCTCGGGATGACGCAATCGTGGTCCGGGCGAACTACACCGACAACCCTTTCCTCCCTGACACGCTCAGGAAGGAAGCGGAGAGCGACAAGGCGCTGAACCCTGACGGCTTCGGCCACACATGGCTTGGCGAATACGAGAACGTCAGCAGCAAGGTTGTCATCCCCTCGGCTTGGGTGCGATCTGCAATCGGCCTTGCCGAAAGGCTGGGGCTGGATATCGACGGCAAGACCTTCGCCGCGCTGGACGTTGCCGGGGCGGAAGAAGGCGGAGACGAGAACGCCTTTGCAGTGCGCAAGGGCATCCAGATTCTAAGCGTCGAAACGTGGAATGGGCTGGACACGGCCATTACGACACAGAAGGCCGCGCGAATCGCAGCGACAGTGGGCGCGGCAGAGACATACTACGACAGCGTGGGCGTGGGCGAGGGCGTCACGGGTGAGTGGGCCAGCATGGGGCGGCGGAATGAGCAGCCCAATGGCATCACGTTTCACCCATGGAACGGCGGTGCCGGGGTGCTGAACCCTGACGAGAGGGTGGACAAGACCAACCCCCAGAGCCCGCTGAACAAGGACCAGTACGACAACCTCAAGGCGCAGGCGTGGTTCGGACTGCGGCGGCGCTTCGAGAACGCGCACAAGGCGGCAAAGGGCCTGCCATACGACGCGGACAACCTAATCAGCATCCCCGCCGATCTGCCGGGGCTGGTGCAGTTGGAAGACGAATTGAGCCAGCCGCAGCACAAGGCCAGCGGCAGAGGCAAGACGATGGTGGACAAGCAGCCTGACGGCGCGAAGTCCCCGAACATGGCTGACGCGGTGGTGATGGCATTCTTCCCGGCGAAGCACGAGGTGGCCGTCCAAATGTTCCTGAGGAAGAAACGCGCATGACCAAGATTACGACCGCGCGGGAGTTCCTCGCGAACGCCGTGCGCCGGAACCTGGCAGCCATGTTCCCGGGGCACTTCGATGGGGCCAAGCATAACCACTACGCCGATTATGGCTGGCCGACCTCGGTGACATTCCAGCAGCTCTACGCGATGTACGAGCGCAACAGCGTGGCGACAGCGGCGGTGAACAAGACCGCCCGCAAGGTGTGGGAAACCATCCCGGCGGTGCGTCACGCCGAACAGGGCGACGATGAGACCCCGGCGGAAAAGGAAATCCGTCAGCGGTTCGACGACCTCGGGGTCTGGCGCGCGCTGGCAGAGTGCCACCGCCGCAGCATGGTCGGGCGCTACGCCGGGGCGATCCTGCGCATCGGTGACGGCAAGCAACTGCGCGAGCCCGTGGACAGTGTGACGGGTGGTCTCGACGCGCTGGTCGAAGTCATCCCGGCGTGGGAAGGCCAGTTGACCGTTGCGGAGTGGGACACCGACGAGGCCAGCCCGACCTACGGGAAGCCGCTGATGTTCCGGTTCAACGAAACGGCCATCGGGGAATCCAAGATCGGCCGCATGGCCAGCATCCACCCCGACCGGGTGGTGATCTGGTCGCAGGATGGCACCGTCAATGCACGGTCCCTGCTCATGGCCGGTTACAACGACCTGATCGACATGGAGAAGATCAAGGGCGCCGGGGGTGAGGGATTCTGGAAGAACGCCAAGGGCGCGCCGGTGCTCGAGGTGGACAAGGAAGCCCGCCTCGCCGAGATGGCACAAGCCATGGGCGTTCAGGCCGACGCGCTGCTCGAGGCGATGAATGATCAGGTCGAGGACTGGCAGAAGGGCTTCGACAAGCTGCTGATGATGCAGGGCATGACCGCCAAAACCCTGCCGACCGTTTTGCCCGACCCGGAACCGTTTTTCGGCGTCTCCCTGCAATCCTTCGCGGCCTCGGTCGAGATCCCGGTGAAGGTGCTGGTGGGGATGCAGACAGGCGAGCGTGCCAGCCAGGAGGACGCGGACGAGTGGGCGCGGACCTGCATGGGGCGGCGCTCGGATTCAGTGGTCCCCGCGATCATGGAGATGATCAACCGGCTGGAAGCGTGGGGCATCATTCCCGCCGCTGACTGGTGGCTGGATTGGGAAGACCTGACCGAGGCCGGGATGCCAGAGCGCATGGACCGGGCCGCCAAGATGGCCGCGATCAACGCGCAGGCCTACGACTACACCGAAGGCGGGATCGTCTTCACCGACGACGAAATCAGGGACGTGGTGGGCATGGAGCCTCTGGCTGATGCGGGGATGGCCCGCGAGGACGACACGCCGCCCGAAGATGAGGAATCCGAGATATGACCAAGCGCGTCCGCGTGAACATCCGCACCGCCGCGAACACCGCCAAGGTGCGCCGCGAGAAGCGCAACGGTCGCGACGTGGTGATCGTGCCGTCCGCGACCCTGCCGGACGGGATCGTGATGAACGGGATCCGCTACCCGGCGGATGAGATCGAGAAAAGCTACCTCTCGCTGAACCGTACCCCGGCACCGGCAGGGCATCCCACCATCAACGGGCGGTTTGTCAGCGCATCCGACCCGGAAGGTATCAACATCGGCTGGTTCGGGGCGTGGAATGAGAACGTCCGACGCGAGGGCGGGCGGGTGTTTCTCGACAAGGTGATCGACGTGGCCCGCGCCAACGAATCCGAGACGGGCCGGGCGATCCTGAACGCGATCGACAAGGGCGAGCCGATTCACACCTCCACCGGGCTCTACTGCAACCTCGACGCCTGCAATGATGGCGAGGCCGAACACATCGCCCGCAACATCGTGTTCGATCACGACGCGGTGCTGCTGAACGAGGAAGGCGCTGCCACACCGGAACAGGGCGTCGGGATGCTGGTCAACGCCAAGGGCGAGGCCGAGGAAATCGAGGTCATCAATTCCGTTTGGGAAGACGCCGAACGGGAACTGGAATGGGCCGCCGACATGGCGGTTCGTGCGGTTGATCGCATGGAGCGCGCCTCCATCGTTGACCGTCTCAAGACCGCCATCATGGAAGCGCTCAGGCCTTCCGAGCGGGAAACCTCCACAAACGAAAAGGAGATCGACATGGCTGTTTCTGACGAGCAGTTCAAGACGCTTTCCGACGAGGTGAAGACCCTCTCGGACAGCATGGGGAAGATCGGCGAGACCATCGCCAACGCTGTGACCGAGGCGGTGAAGCCTCTGGCCGACCACGTGGCCGAGGTCCAGGCCAACGCCAAGGCCGCGCAGGACGCGGAGAAGGCGGAACTGGTCGGCAAGATCGTCAAGGCGAACGTTCTGACCGAAGCCGTCGCCAACACCCTCAGCGTTGACGCCCTGAAGGAGCTGGCCGCCAAGGCGCAGCCCAAGGGTGCCGCACCGCTGTCCAACGCCTTCGGCGGCGCGACCAATGAACCGGCATTCAAACTGCCGAAAGCGGAGGCCTGATCCATGGCACGTTTTAACAAGGTTTTCCTCGGTCCTGTCACCGAGGCGTTGCCGCAGGTTCGTGAGGCGCTTGCCTCCGTCGCGGTCACCCCCGGCACGCTGGTCGTGGTCACCTCGGGCGAGTTCGCCCTTGCCGGTGCCGCGACCGTTGGCAAGGTCTGGATCGCCCAGGACAACTACCTGGCGATGAATGGCGTCGATACCGCGTGGGATGCTGGCGACACCATGATCGGCATGGAGCTGCTGCCCAACATGCTCTACGCGGGCCGCATCGCCGATGGCGTGACCGTCGCTGTCGGCACCGCGCTCACCCCGGCGGCAAACGGCCTTCTGGCCGTCGCCAGCACGTCCGACAAGGTGATCGGCTACGCCGAGGAGGCCTACGCCAACGCCACGGGCACCACCCAACTCATCAAGTTCCGTCCGGGTCAGGGCTACCTGACGGCGGCGGCATAAGGAGGCGACCAGATGCGCTATTTCGATGAACAACTGGTCGCGAACTCGCGACCGCACGCCGCATGGTGGGCTGAGGTCTCCGCTGACCGCCAGTGGTTCCACAACACCGAGACCGCCATCGCCCAGGTGCAGAACGCGGCGTCCATCCTTCCACGCGATGCGTGGCTGGATCTGGACGGCATCACGCGCCGCGTCATGCGTGACGACGAGGGGCAGGCCTTCATGGCCGACCTGATGCCGCTGGCCAAGCCGGTCAACATCGGCAAGCTGGTCCACATGAACCGCGTGTCCTCGGATGCCGGGTCGGTGACGCGCTCCATGTCCGGTCAGGTTCCGGTTGGCATGGACAAGGTGACCTACGACTATCGCGGGAACCCGGTGCCGATCTTCGCGACCGGCTACGGGCGCGAGTGGCGCGAGTGGAACACCCTCCAGTCGGAGAACTTCGACGCGCTGGCCGACGACCAGGAAGCCCACACCGCCAAGCTGCGCTCCGACATGGCCGATTACGCCCTGACCGGTGACGAGAACATCGTCGTGCAGGGCTACGGCGCGTTCGGCATCATGAACCACCCGCTGTCCAAGACGATCAACCTCGGCACGGCAGGCGGTGGTGCCAACATCGACCTCACCTCGGCGTCCGTGACCGCCGACCAGATCGACGCATTCTTCACCGGCCCCTTCGGCGCCATGCTGGATGCGAACCTGGTGGCGTCCCCGGTCAACCTGTACATCTCGCCCGAGATCGCGCGGAACTGGGATCGCCCGTATTCCGGCGCGGCAGGCCTGAAGGACGGCACGATCATGGATCATGTCGCCAAGAACCGCCGCATCCGCAAGGTCGTGCCCACGTTCAAGCTGACCGGCAACGCCTTCTTCGGCTTCGTGCCTTCGGCTGACTACATCCGCCCACTGATCGGCATGGCAGTGAATACCACCGCCAAAGCTCGGCAGAACCCGACCGACAACTACCAGTTCCTGGTCATGGGCGCGATGGGTATCGAGGTCCGCGCTGACTTCAATGGCAAGTCCGGCGTGTTCTACTCGACCGACATTGACACCTGACAGGTGACGTGAGCGGTGGGCCGTGACAATGCGGCCCACTTCATGACGACACCGAAACCCACGAGGCAAACCATGAAGATCAAGATCACGAAACCCGGCATCTACGGTGCTGAAGGTGAAATCCCCGTCGGCACCACCATGTCGGTCAAAGATGCACCGAAAGGCTGGGCAGGGCGCTACGAAGAGGTGTCGCTCACCGAAACCTTCACCGCGCCCGCCGTGATTGATGATGCGCGTGCTGAGTTGCTGGCCGCCGCTGCGATGGAGATCGCCGCCGACGCCTTCAACGCGGAAGGTGTCCCGGATGTGCGCGCGCTGAACGCCGAGCTGACCGAGGATGCACCGAAGTTCACCGCCGCCGAGCGTGATGCCCTGTGGCCGGGCGTGGCCGCCGAAGTGACGCTGGCGCGGGGCTGACATGACCGCGAGTGTCGCCGATTGGATCAGCTACGCCCAGGCGCGCGGGACCACCGTGGCCAATGACGCCGCCAGTGCGGCCGCACTGATCCGGGCTGGTGACTACATCGCGCGGTTCTACACCAACCGCCTGACTGTGACGGCCCCGGAATCGGTGATCGACGCCGCGACCTACGAGGCAGCGGCGCTGGAACTGGCCACGCCGGGGTTCTTCTCCAAGACCTTCACCGCGGCGGAACAGAAGGTGCTGACAGGCGTCGGGGATCTGCGCTGGACCGTGCGCGGTGATGCAGCCGGGGCCGACGCCGCGACTCCGATCAGCACCACCATCGAGGCGCTGTTCTACCCGTACATGCAGCGGCGTGACGGTGGCGCGTCCATGCTGCTGACGGTCGGGCGGTCGAGTGGCCTATGACCGGTTCGGATATCGCCCGTGAGGTTGCCGCCGCCATGGCTGAAGCATCCGCCGAGGTCGGGACCGGCTCGCCCCTCACCGCGACCATCACGCGGCGCGCCGAGGGCGACGAGACGACATACCCGCCGGTTCAAGGTGTGCTGACTGACTACACCACGAACGCTCTGGTAAGCAGCTACAGCGCGCGGGACCGGCAGGGCACCAACATCAGCGACCGCGACTTGAAGGTAATGCTGGCCGTGCCGCTGGTGGACAGCTTGGGCAACGAGACCGCGCCCCTCATCGGCGACACTCTGGCCCTGTCCGATGGGCGTGCGCTGCGGGTGGTCAACGTGACCGCGCTCCAACCGGGCGGGGTGGCGATCTACTGGACTTGTCAGGCGCGGGCAGGGGAGTAACCCATGGCCCGCAAGGACAACCGCGCCCGCTTTCTCAAGGCGCTGAAA
The DNA here is from genome assembly GCF_049800975.1 of Sagittula sp. S175. Taxonomy (NCBI): domain Bacteria; kingdom Pseudomonadati; phylum Pseudomonadota; class Alphaproteobacteria; order Rhodobacterales; family Roseobacteraceae; genus Sagittula; species Sagittula sp. S175. The sequence goes on along the minus strand of NZ_JBNAGB010000001.1, from coordinate 508,199 downwards.
GAGCATGACCGCGCGATCTACCGGGCGTTCATGAGGGCGACCAACGACGCGGCGAACGCGGCCAGCGGGTTCAAGGTCAACGAGGCGCTGCGCAAGGCGCTGCAAAATGGCTTCTTCACCGAGTCCGATCTTGACGAGGTGATGCGCGCACTGGGCCTTGGTCCCGAAATGTTCGATGGCGTCCAGAAGGCCGTCGAGGACGCATTCCGGGGCGGGGCGGCATACCACATCGCCAGCGCACCGAAGGCGTTGCAGGGCGGTTTGGAACTGGCCTTCCAAGGCTACCATCCGCGTATCATCGAGTGGCTGGGCGAGAACGCAGCGCGTCGAGTGGCCGAGGTTTCCGAGCCGATGCGCGAGGCGGTTCGAACCACCATCACGCGCGGGATGGAGCAACAGCGGGGCTACGCCAAGATCAAGCTGGATCTGGTGGGGCGCATGGACGGCAACCGCCGCGTCGGCGGGGTCATAGGCCTGCTGGATCGTGAGGCCGGGTATGTGGCCGATTTCCGTGATGCACTTTCCGGGCTTCACGTGGGCGTCACGTCGAAGGGCGTCAAGAAGTTCTGGATCAAGGAGGACGGCACGCTCGGGACCGTCTACAGCGACACGACCCGCGACCGGCGCTTTGACCGCACTATCGTCAAGGCCATTCGCGAGGGGAAACCGCTCCCGGCTGAGACCATCGAGAACGCGGCGTCTCGCTATTCGGCGGGGCTGTTGCGCGAGCGTGGTCGCAGGATCGCCCGCACCGAGGGCAACCGAGCCATGGCGGCGGGCAGGGCGGAACATATCGCCCAGATGATTGATCGGGGTGAAGCGGAGGCCGGGGATATCACCAAGACATGGCGCCACACCGCACGCCCTGGTCAGCGCGACAACCATGCCGCCATGAGCGGAGAAAGCAGGCCTTGGGGTGAGCGCTATAGCAACGGCATGATGCGACCGCATGAGGAAGGTGCGCCCGCGTCGGAAGTCGTGAATTGCGCGTGCGTAGAAATCACGTCGACCGACTGGGTGGCCGTCGCGAAGCGGCGCGGGACGTTCTAACCGAAATCTTCGTCTACGATCAGCGCCGCCATGGCTTTCCCGTGGGCCTTGTGGATCGCCTCGAACAACATCTGCGCGTATGCGGTCTGGCAGGTAATGCCAAGGCCTTCCGCCTGCCACTTGGCCAGCAGTTCAAACAGTTCCTCGTCTGAAAGCGGCGGCTTTGGCGGGGTCATGGTGCAGCATAGTGCCAGAGAGGTTACCGGATGGCTACCTTCAAACTGACCGGCGCAACGCTGAAAGGCTGGACCGATCGCCAGCTTCGCAACGCCGACCTGATCGCAGCGGGGGCGGCGACCGACACCTGCAACGACATGCGTCAGGGCGCAGCTGGTGTATCCAAGGGCGGCAGCGTTCAACAGGGCAAGGTTCCCGTGGCCGATGGCGAGCTGATCGGCAGCTACGGCGAAACCATGTCCCCGGAAGCCTTCCGTATGGGTGACACGATGACGGCAGGTTTCAGCGCGCCTCATGGGCCGAGAAAAAATTACGGTTTCAGTGGCACAGATGCTGCGGGCCGCACTTACAATGAGCCGGGCTGGCATTTCCGCGAACAGGCGGTTTCGAACTGGCCCGGCAACGTCGCCAAGAACGCGGCCAAGTTCAAATGAGGTCGGGCATGGCTCAGAAGGTCACGGTGCAGTTTACGGTCTCGCGCATCCGTGCGCGCATCGGGGCAGCTCTGGTGTTCGCGGTGGGCACTCTCGTCGAGGCTGGTTTGCTGCGCTACGAGACTGCCGAAAGGCTGGTGGAGCGGCTGGCAACGTGGGTCGCACACAGCGTTCGGATCGTTAAATGACCACTTCCACCGCCTTTCAGGCCATGGTCCTGCACCTGCTGCAACTTGATACCGACGCAGAGTTCATGATCCCCGGCGGGACCGCCAAGAGCCTGCCGCGCTACTGGGCGCAGAACGCAGGGGCAGGGGTCCGCACCTTCGACCTGGGCGGCGCCGTACAGGCCGATGTGGCCCTTCAGGTATCCGTTGAGACCGATGCCAGCGACGACGCCACGCAGAACGAGGCCATGGTTGCGGCGCTGGAATCGCACTTCCGCCCCGGCACGCGCTTTGGCGGCGTGACCATCATCGAGCCGCCGAGCCCACGCCCCGCCATCCTGGACGGTGGCGTCTACTCCGTCCCGGTCATCATCCGGGGCCGAACCGTCTTCTGAGGAGACCACCATGAGCGACAACCCCACCACCGCCCCGGCGGAACCCGAAGCTGTGACCGAAAAGCCGAAAGCGCCCAAGGCACCGCGCCGCGTGACGCTGACCCACCCCAAGATGAAGGGCGAGGCCAACCCCATGTCCGACGCTCTGGAGCCGTGGTTCGCCGCTGGCTGGGTCCGCAAGTAATCCCACGCCCGCCGGGTTGCGCGGGCACCATCAACGCCCGATGAGGGCCAATTACGGAGGCCAATCACATGGCAACGAAGAACCACATCGGGAAGACGCTCTACGTCGCGCAGGCTCTCCCCGCCACCAACAACGCGGCAGGCTTCGAGGCGCTGACCTGGGTGCAGGTCAAGGGCATCCAGACCCTTCCCGTCCTGGGCGTGACCCACGCGACCATCGACGTGCCGGATCTGGCCACGGGCTTCACCATCGCCGTCAAAGGTGCGGCGTCCGGTCAGGACACCCCGTTCACCTTCCGCGATCTCGGCACCGGCACCCTCGACGCGGGCCAGGCGGACGCCATCGAACAGGCCAACGACGCACAGGGCCTGATGTCCGTGAAGATCGTGACCGGCAGCGGCACCGACAGCGGCGACGGCCCGGCGCCCGTGACCGGCGATCCGGTCGAGTACGCACAGGGCTTCGCCCACAGCTACGTTCCGAACACCGGCGACACCAGCGGGCACGAGGGCGGCTCCGTCACCTTCCGCCAGAACAACTTCACCGTTTCGGCCACCGAGCCGGCGTAATCCCGCGCGGGATAGGGGCGGGATGCGTTCGTGGTCGCGCCCGCCCCACTTCATCACCACGACCCACGACCACCACAATCACGAGGAAAGACCACGATGGATTTTGGACAATTCGACCAGCGCGCAAAGGCCGAGGCTGGCGTCATGGTGCAGCTGCACCAGCCCTACGACAAGACCGCCAAGATCGAGGACGAGAACGGGCCCTGCGGATTCATGGTTCGCGGTGTCGCCGCCAAGTCGGTGCAGGAGCGCCTTGCTGCCCTGCAAAAGAAGGCTGGCAAGGCCAAGGACGGCGAGGATGAACAGGCCGTTCTGGAGCGCATCCACGAGAGCCAGATCGAAGCGGCGATGGGCTACATCATCGAGGCGGTGAACATCTCGATTGCTGGAAAGCCGGTCGCGACCGCAGAGGGCATCCGCGCTGTTCTCGGCATGACATTCCCCGACCTTCGCCTGGTGCAGGATGAGAACGGAAAGCAGATCTACCAGTCGGTGAAGAACGACGATGGCGAGTGGGTGGGCGTGCCCAAGTTCGAAGTGGCCAACGACACCTTCGCGATGCAGGTCATAAAGGCCGCCGAGGATGGTGCACGTTTTTTCGGGAAAACCTCGGCAGCCTGACGCTCTGGGCCGAGCAGCTCGGGTTCCTGCGGGCACCCATCAAGGAGAAGTCAGGCGACAAGACCGTCTGGAAGCCGTCGCGAGCCGATGGCTTCCTTGACCGCAAGACCCCGGTGCCATTGCCTCTACCGCCGATTCCAGACGGCGGCGGCTACCTGATCGACGCGCTTCTCGCCCTCGGCCCGACCCGCTCGGAACCCATGGGCGGGGCGCGACCCACTGACTGGCCGGAGATTGCGCCATTCATGCAGGCAACACGGCGCATCACTGAGCCGTGGGAGGCCGAGGTTCTCCGGGATATGTGCGAGGCTTTCTGCGCGGGGCTGAGTGCCGGGGAAAGCCCCTTCGCGGATTATCCGTGGGATGGTTAGCGCTTCCACACCGGGCGCAGCGCCCAGGTCAGGGCGAGGACGACGAAAAGCGGGATGAAGGCGACCGGAATACGGCGTGAGAGTTCACCGCGAAGCGCAGCGCCGAAATAGTCCGCGCCCCAATCAGCGCGCATCAGGTCGGTGATGAAGCCGAAGAAAAACCAAGCCGCCCACAGTCCGGCCAACCCGATCAGCAGCGCCATCACTCGGCCTGTCACCGTTCCCAACATCTTCAACCTCCTGAGGTACGCCGATGGATATAGCACGCTTAGGTATCAGGATCGACAGCAGCGGCGCAAGAACCGCTGAACGCGATCTTGACCGTTTCGCGCAAGCGGGCGGGCGGGCCGAGAAGGCCGCGCTCGGGATCGGGGCGGCGATGCGCAACGCTATGGGTATGGCGGCGGCGGCATTCGCTGGGGTCAACGTGGTTTCGACTATCCGCGATTTCGAAGCGGGCATGGCACAGGTCAAGGCGATCAGCGGGGCGACTGAGGCGCAGTTCAAGAGCCTGCGCGACATGGCAAAAGACCTTGGGGCTACCACGGAATTCACCGCCACCCAGGTAGCCGGTGGGATGAAGTTTCTCGGGCAAGCTGGCTTCGACGCGGCAGAGACCCTGACGGCCATCCCGACCGTGCTGGACCTTGCCACGGCTTCGGCGGTGGATATGGCGACGGCGGCGGACATCGCGTCAAACATCCTTGGCGGCTTCGGGATGGAGGCGAAAGACCTCACCAGCGTCGCCGACAAGCTGGCGAAGACCACCAGCACCAGCAACACGGACCTCGTGCAGCTTGGGCAGGCGCTTTCCTATGCCGCGCCCCTCGCATCGGCGGCGGGCGTCAGCATCGAGGAAAGCGCGGCGGCAATCGGCAAGCTGTCCGACGCAGGTATCCAAGGCTCCCGCGCCGGCACGTCGCTTTCCGGGGTCATCCGTCGCCTGCAAAATCCATCCAAGGGCGCGGCGGATGCGATCCGCGAAATGGGCTTGACCATGGAGCAGGTTGACCTCAACGGCGAAAGCCTTGCCGAGGTCATGGCGCTATTTGCCGAAAAGGGTTTGGACGCGGCGACGGCGGCAACGATCTTCGAGGCGGAGGCCGCACCGGGCGCGCTGGTCATGGCGAAAAACGCCAAGGCCATCGGTGAAATGGCTGCAGGGCTTGGGAGCGCGGACGGCGCGTTGTCTGCGATGACCAAGACCATGCGTGGCACCATCGACGGCAGCTTCAAGGGGCTGGGTTCGGCGGTTGAGGGCCTGATCATCGCTCTCGGGGACGCAGGGCTTACCTCGGCGATCAAGGGCACGGTGGAGGCGTTCACGTTGCTGATCCGTGGCGTCACGCAAATGCCTGACCTCGGCGCTGTTGCCACAGGATTCGGGCTTGTCGCCGCTGGCGCTCTGGCCATGGCATCCCCGCTTGTTGCGGCATCAGCTGCGATCACCGGACTCGCGGCTGGGGTGGCTTTCCTTTACCAGAATTGGGATACATTCGCCGCATCTTTCCCCGGCATCGCTGGCGCGATCTCCGGCGCGGTGGACGGCATTCGTTCGGCATTCTCCTACATCGGCGAGCGCGCACGCGAAGCCATGGCCGGGATAAACGCGGCGTTCGGCGGTGACGACGGCGCGGCGTTGAAGCTGTACCTTCAGGCGCTGGCGCTGGATGCGAAGGCGTTCGGCGCTGATCTGGTGGCATCTATGCTGGAGACCGGGCAGAGCCTCGGCGAGGCCATCGGTACGTGGTTCGCCGGGATTGACTTCGAGCAGGCGGCCATCGACGGCCTGACGGGCGTACGCGACCTGATCAACGACCTGACCGGGATCAACGTCGCGAGCGATGGCGAGATTGCAGGTTTCGTCTCTGATGTCGCTGACGCGGTGAACAAGGTCGGCACGGGCGCAGGGGCCGCGATGACGGCCCTCGGGGCTGGCCTGAGCGGGTTCCTGAACGCATTCGACGGTGCGTCGGTATCCCGTGACCTGATGAACAGCATCGCGGGCGGCGTGTCGGCACTCGGCTCGGCCATGCAGGGCGTGAACGCGCTGGTCGGGATGAAGCTCGCCAGCATCGGGGCCGGGCTGAAACTCCTGTTCTCGGCCTTCACGGGCAATGGTGACCCCGACGCATTCGGCAGGTGGGTGGCGGGCCTCAGCGAGGCAACGCTGATCGGGATGGGCACGGCGTTTGAGGGGTTCGCCAAGGGCCTGAACGTGGTGGTTCAGGCGGTCAACGGTTTCGCAGGCGGCGATTGGGATGGGTTCAAGGTGGCTCGGAAAGAGTTCTCCGAGTTCCTGTCGATGGACGGCGAGAACCTGATGCGCATCAGCGCCGCGCAGGCCGCAGCCTTGACCGGCAACCTCAAGGGCGCGCTTGAAATCCTTCAGGGCATCAAGGAAACCGCCCCGATCACCGCACAGGAAATGTCGGCTGCGGCTGACAAGGTGCTGGCGGAGATGAAGCCGGGACTCGGGGCCTACGCCGATTTGCAGAAGGCCCTCTCGGACTACGAGCAGGGTGTCACCGACCTTGAAGCTCTGAAATCCCGCGTGGAGACCTTGCAGTCGGACAACGGCGGGATCGCCAATTCCTTCATGCAGAGCGTGACCAGCGACAACGCCTCACAGTCGATCAACGATGTGCTGGACCTGATCAACCGGGTGGACGAGACCGCGACCACGGCTGCGGCGTCCATGCAGAACATCACCGGGGATGCAGCGGCCCAAGTGGCCAGTGTCTCCGAGTCCGTCGCGAACATCGGCACCGCAGCCGAGACGGCGAAGGCGAACCTTTCGGCGCTGGAATCTGCGGCACAGCCGATTGCGACGGCGGTGCAGAATGTCACCACCACGGCGAACGCCTCGCTCGATACCCTTGTCACCGACATGGGTGTCAAGGGCACGGCTGGCATCACAGCCCTTGCCACTGGGATCTCTGGCGGTGCTGGTGCGGTCGTCTCTGGGGTCGAGGGCGTCACGCAAGCGGCACTGGCAGCGCTGGCCGGGTTCGCCTCGCAGATGGAGACGGCGGGACGGCAGGCGATGGACGGCCTCGCGGCTGGTATCGTGGCTGGTGCGGAGTCCGCGGCGAAGGCTGCGGCGGATGCAGCAGCTGGCGTGATCAAGGCAACGAAGGACGCGCTGGATATCCGCAGCCCGTCGCGGGTCATGGCAGAGCAGGGCCGGTACGCGGCGGAAGGTCTCGCGCAAGGCATCGAGGAGGGTTCCGGCGGTGTCATCGCGGCGACACGCAAGATCGCCCAGGCGGCGCGTGACGAGGCGGCTACCCTGCGTCTGGCTGCTGACACACGAATCGCCCTTGCCACCACGCAGACCACCGCCACGGCTGCGATCAATGCCGGGACCACGGCCATGACGAAGGCTGCGCAGGCGGCTTCATCCCACGCGGCGGCGGTCACGGCATCGGTGGGTGCATCCAGCAAGGCAGCAGCGGCCAAGGCCAAGGAGGCAGCTGCAACTCAATCCGCCATTGCCGGCCTGATCCAGCAGACGGAGCGTGAACGGGCGCTTATCGGTCTCGGGCAGGAGGCGCAGCGCGAGCTTCAGGCCCGCTGGCGCATCGAGGACGCGCTGAACGCCGACAAGCTGAAATGGAGCGAGCAGCAGAAGCAGGGCCTCGTTGACCAGATCACCCTGACGCAGCGTCTCGGCGAGGAAGCCAAGGCCGCAGCGGCGGCGCAGAAGGCGGGCGTCCAAGGTCTCACCGGCCCGATCTTCTCGGGGCTGCAAAACGGCGACCTGACCAACGTCGGCTCGCAGATCATGGGCAACGCGCGGTCCAGCTTCTTCTCGGGCGTCCAGAACTGGATGAACACCGGCAAGGGCGGCTTCCTCGGGCTGGGCACGGCGTTCAAGTCGATCGGTTCCGGGACGCTGGGCGGAATCGTGTCCGGCATCATGCCGATTGCCGGTCTGATTTCCACGGCGGTGAACTTCTTCAAGACGACGAAAGAGACCTTGGACCAGGGCGTCAAGCTGACCGTCTCGGGGATAAACGCCAGCCTGGAAAGCTGGGAGACCGTCCGCAAGACGCGGTTCATGGGCCTGTCGTCCAAGGTGTCGACGCACTACGACCCCTATGTCGGTGACACCACCGGCCTGCGTCTCGCGGTCAAGGGTATCCAAGACGGCGTGATCGACGCGGCCGAGGCGCTGGGGATCGGGGCGGAAGCCTTCGACGGTTTCGCGTACAGCGCCAAGGCCAGCGCCAAGGGCGGCGATGCTGCGGCTGCGCTGGAAGCCGAGCTAGAAAACATGGCCGATAAATTCGCTGCCATGACCCCCGGCCTGTCCAAATTCGTGCGCGCTGGCGAGGGTGCTGCCGATGCAATCGAGGCGATGGCGGGGAGCCTGAACGCCTTCAACGCGGTCATGGACACCCTCGGTCTTCAGGTCGCGGATGCAACGCTGGCCTCTGGCGACATGGCGCGGGCGATCGGTGAAGCGATGGGCGGTATGGAGGCCTTCGCCGACGCCGCCAACTTCTACTTCGACCGGTTCTACTCGGACGCCGAGAAAATGGTGGTCTCGGTTGAGAGCCTGACCAGCATCCTGACCGACGCGGGCGTGACGGCGATTCCGCGTACCGTCGCGCAGTTCCGCGAGTTGGTTTCGGCCATGTCCGACGCGGGCTTGCACGAGGCCGTTGCCGCGCTGATCTCGGCGGCCCCGGCGTTCTCGGACGTGACGGATGGCATCGAGGCGACCTACAACGCCACGGCCAAGATCATCGATAACACCTTGCGCGACGTGGAGCGTGCGCTGTCACGGCTGGATCGGCAGGGAGAGGCCAGCGCGCAGGCGTTCGCTCGCTCTCTGGCATTCCTCAGAGCCGGGGATACCTCCGACGCTGACGCGCTGGGGCGCGCCCTGGACGGCATCAGCGCCCTGTCCGAGGACATGTTCGGCAGCGCGGCAGACTACCGCCACGCGCAGAACGCCAGCCGCGCCGCGCTCGAAAACATCCAGTCCGGCGGGGAAACCCAGCTGGACCAGCTGAAGGCCATGGTGGACGGCCTGTGGTCTGTCGACGAGGGCGTAACCTCGGTCGCGCAGGGCATCGCCCTCCTGACCGCGCAGATCGCGTCAATCGGCGACGGGACGTTCGACGTCAACGGGGCCGTGGCCTCGGCAGGTGTCATGGCGCAGATCAACGCGGCACAGCGCGAGCTTGCGACCTTGATGGGGCAGGTGGCGCCCAGCCTCTTGGACGTGAACCACGTCAACGACTCCGGCGGCAAGGAGCATGCCCTCGAGTTCTCGGACGGCTCCCGGCTGCTGGTGACGTCTGGCAGCAAGCGCAACGACACGCAGGTTCTGAACGACGAAGCGGGGACCATCGCGGCCTACATCGCCACATGGCAGACGACCCGTGACGCGCAGGCCGCGGCTCTGCGGGCACAGATCGAGGCCCTTGGCGGTATCCCGGCCTATGCCGTGGGGACCGACTTCCACCCCGGCGGTCGGGCTCTGGTCCACCGTAACGAGGTGATCGATCTGCCGCGCGGATCCCGTGTCCATCCCGCCCGCTACACCCCCGACCTTATGGGCGGAAGCGACGATGTGGTGGCCGAGCTGCGGGCGCTTCGCCGTGAAATGCAGGACGCGGACAAGGAACACCGCCGAGTCCAGTCGGCCATGTTGCGGCGCATCGAACAGCTCGCCCGCGTGCAGGACGAGTGGGACCAGATCGGCCTTCCGGCAGAGAGGACAGAAGCGTGAAGATCATACCGCTCTATCCGCTGATCGACAGCGACGTGACCGCGACCAGCATCGCAGAGGATGACGCGCCGGAATGGGATGTGGGCACTACCTACGACGCAGACGAGGACGTCATCAGCGCCTCGACGCATTGGGTCTACCGATCCGTGCAGACGGCGAACACCGGCAACGACCCAGAGACCGATGACGGGACGTGGTGGACGCCTGTCGTCAAGACCGCGCCCTATCGCCCCTTCGATGGCGTTATCTCCTCGTCCGTGTCCTTCGCCGGGCCGGTGACGATGACCATAACCCCGCGCAGCGTGATTTCAGCCTTGGCCGTGTTTAACATGGGCGCGTCTTGCGTGACGCTCGAAGTCGCCACACCCGTGCCGACTTCGGGTTACAGTTGGTACGACTTCTATTTCTCCGAGCCTGACGGGCGCGAGACCTTCTCGCAGACCGTCGAGATGATCGACATCGGCGCCCATGTTTACGACTACTGGACGTATTTCTTCGGGGACTTGAGCGCGACGACGACGCGCGAGGCGCTGATTACCGGATTCACCGCGTTCCCAGGGCAAGAAATCCGCCTGACCTTCGGTCGCGAGGGGGAAACCGTCGAGATTGGCGAAATCAAGATGGGCGTCCCCCGGTCCCTCGGCACCACCATCACCGGGACCGAAAGCGAAATCCGCAGCTACACCCGCGAGACGGTCGATGACTTCGGCGGCGTGTCCCTGCTGAAACGAGCGCCCGCCCGTCCGATCACCTTCGAATTCGCCTTTCCCTTCGAGCGCGAGGGCGATGTGCTGGGCCTTCTCACGCGCATGGAGGGGCAGCTTGCCCTGTTCTACGCCGACGACGACCTCGTGGGGCGCGGCCTCATGACCCTCGGATATTACACCGAATTCCGCCTCCCGCATGAGGCGGCGGGCGTCACGAAAACAGCCCTGACAGTAAAGGCCGTGGTATGACTCTTGACCTCTCATCCGTCCCCGTCACCGATCCGCCGGACCCCAACGACCGCGACGGCTTCCAGGCTGCGGCAAGCGCGTATTTTCTGAGCTTGATTGCGAGGATTGAGTTTCTTGCCGCCGCGACGGGCGAGGACTGGCTTGACGGCATGGTGGGCAGCGAAGGCGGTGTGCAGGGCTTCAATGCCAACCTTGCCGCGCTGGCGGCCCTGACGCTCGCTGCGGACAAAATACTCGGGACAGACAGCAGCGGGAATCCCGCGCAATTCGATGTAACCCCGTTCTCCAAGACCCTCCTTGACGATGCGGACGCGGGTGAAGCGCTGACCACGCTTGGGGTTTCGACGTTTGCCAAGACCCTCCTTGACGACGCGGATGCTTCCACCGCGCGGGCCACGCTCGGGGCGGGACCCCAGCCGACTACTTCGAGCAGCGTAGGGCAGATCATCAACATCAACACGACCGGCGTTGATTACAGCCTGCCTGCGGGAGGGACGTGGTTCTACAGCTACACGGGCTACACACCTGCGGGGGCGGCTTACACCCAGGATACGAGCATCGTCGCGGGCGGCACCGTGATTTTCCCCGGCGCGGGAAACACCAACGTCGCGCGCGGTTTCGCGCTGCGCACCAATTGAACGACCACCCTAAAAAATTGAATTGAGGTAGACCATGGCACTCAAGCCCACCCTCACCACGCCACCGACTCCTCCGAGCCTTGAGGATTCGGCGGCTGTTTTCCGCACCCGCGCCTCTGCATTTGTCGACTGGCAAGTGGAGCACGCCGGGGAAATGCAGGAGGCCGTTGACTACATCGAGGCGGCGTCCGACGCCGTCGAAACCCAAGCGCAGGAAGTCGCCGACACCGTAGCTGCGGTTGGTGACCTTGGCGCGGCTGTAACCGCCGCAGCGGGGTCAGCAGAGGCTGCGGCGGGCAGCGCCACGACTGCCGGGGAGGCGGCAACAGCAGCGGGTGAAGAGCGCGCCCTCGCACAAACTGCCGCCGCGAACGCGCAATCATCCTCCCGTGCTTGTGCGTTGTGGACCACGTTGCAGGGCTTCACTGGCACTGTGAACGGCGAGGGCGCGACCGTCCTTGACACCGACACCGGGACGCATTCGGCAGCATCGGCCACCGGGTACGATGGGGCGACGGTGGACAATGCGGGGCGGTATTCGTGGAACGCCACTTGGTCGCGCTGGGTGCGGATCGGGGATAACGCCACCGTGTCTCTGGACGACGCCGCCCTGACCGGGTCCAGCACGGCGGAGGATTTTGCGGTTTCCGGTAATTTGACCGTTGACCAATACAACATCAGTTGGCGGGCTAAACGAGACGCCTACTTGCAGACGGCGCGGGAGTCCCGCGTGTCACTTCCCAAGGCTGCTGTTGTGCTGCTTGTTGGACAGAGCCTCAACGCTGGCCGTGGCGGGTCTATCGTCAAGACCTCATGCAGCGTCAATGCGCTCATGTTGAACGGCGGCGCGCATGTGTCCGCCATGGATTTTTGGCCTACCAATGTGCAGCATTGCATGGACTGGAACGAGACCACCAGCGCCGTGACGCTGGCAGAAGGCGGGGAGGGCCAATCCCCCTGCGTCGGCATCGCCTCTACGCTTCTCGGCGGGCGGTTCGAAAAGGTCTATATTTGCTCTGTGGCTGTTGGCGCACGGTCTGTTGCAACCCTGTCTGCGGGTGGTCCGCTGGCAAATGCAGACGCGGCATTCACCCGGCTTGTTGCACTGGCAGTTGCAGACGGCTACGACCCTGAGTGTTTCGTATATTGGGCGCATGGTGAAGCGGATGCGGCGGCATCTACGGCTGAAAGCACGTATGTCACCCGCGCGGTATCTCTATTGACAACATACCAGATGTTTGCCCGCCGCGCGATGGGAAAGCCTCACGCCGCTGTTCCTGTAGCTATTACCTACCCGGCAGAACACCAGTATGGTGACGATGAAACGGCCATCAAGGACGCGCTGCGGAGTGTCGCCAAGCGTGTTCCCGACTGCATTGATCTTGGCTCTATCTATCAATGGCCCATGGAAACTGACCTCGTGCATCCGACGCCTGCGGGATATGTGATGCGTGGGGAAATGGTTGGGCGGGCATTCCGTGATGGTGCGCAACGGGCGCTTGAAATCACGGATGCAACATGGGACGGCGCGACGACTGCTGTCATCACCTTCAACCAACCGATCACGCGGGACGCGACCTTGGGCAAGGGTAGCGCTCTGAATGGAGTGGATGGGTTCCGGTGGTTCGACAACGGTACCGAGGTTACGATTTCCGGCGTGGCGTTCTCGGGCTGGCAGGCCACGCTGACGCTATCGACCACACCAATCGGTACCACGGCACAACAGGTCATCACCATCGCTTGTCAGGACAACACGCCCAACGGCACAGTGCCGGCTAATATTTCCGGCTCCAACGTCCGCGCGGCTGTCGATGGCTGGGTGAGCCTCTACGATCCGACGTATACCAACTATCCTTACGCCTCCCCCGGCTCTTTCGAGGTACGTGACGCATGACACCTGAGATTTTTGATATCCCAAACTACCGCGCGGGGTTCCGTTTCTCTGATGAGAGCGAGGACTATTACAACGGCTCGGACACATTCCACGATCTGGCGGGGTATGGCCCTTTTGCGGCGCTGGAAATTACCGCCGGAACGCCTGCTTTCGTCACCGACGCCAGCGGGCAGCGCGGCATGACGCTGGACAATACGTGTCAGGGCCAGTTTCGCCAGCCCATCGCTTGGGAAGGCACGATCATTGCCATCATGAAGGCGTCAATGGGGACAAATGGTTTTCTCTATCCGCTAATTTTTGGCGGGTCTGGACCAATTGTTAACAACGGACGGCTGCAAGTGCAGCGGATTAACTCGGCATCGTACCGATACCAGTTTTCATCGGCAAGCGCCTCACAATTCGGTGGGGTGAATACAGCGGACAGCAACGTGATTGCGGTAGCCCTTGGTCTGTCGCAGGAGACCCGAGAGGGATACGGCACAGAGGATGGCACGACCATCACAACGACAACGGCTATCGCAGACGATAACTTTGGCAACAAGGTGTCGCCAGCGTTTTACACCGGGCCAACGTTTGATGGTCATTTTGTGCGCTTCGGGAACCTGTCCGGAACGTTGGCCGATACCGTCGCCACGTCAAACACCATGACGATTTTCGAGGCGCATTTCTTCGGCGGCAATCCGATCATCGACAGTCCAACCGAGGTGCAGGCCGCGCTGGCGGCGCTTCGGGCGCGGTATGGGGTGGCGTGATGGGGCAGACCCGCGCTGTGTGTATCATCCTATCCGGCACGTCAGAGCATCTACGGCGGGGAGATACGATCGTCTCGACAGAGCCGCCCAAAATCTGAAGCGCCACCGACGCGGGCGGCAACCCGCGCCGATGGCTACCACATCACGCCAACAGGGGGCGCAACATGGTTAACGAGGTAATGGCCGGGGATTCCGGCGAATTTTGGGCGGTGCCGCCGCCGCGAAAGAATAAGGAGGCCCGCGTGCCATATTCCCGCAAGTCGATGCACAAGGATCGTCGCATCGAGTGGTGGTTTGCCACAATCACCAACCTGTTCGGTTGCTTCCTGCTGGTCCCTGCGGTGAGCATGGACGCCAAGGCCTTCGAGGCGCTGATCTCATGGATGCCAGAGGCGGCTTGGGGGTTCTTCTTCCTCGCAACCGGAGCGATCCACGTCATCGCGCTGAATATCAATGGGCGGGCGTGGTGGACGCCTTTGACGCGGACGCTGATGGTGGCACTGAACACCTTCATCTACGCCGCTTTCGGGGTCGGAATCTGGGTAGCCGATCCATGGTCGACCGGGGTGTTTACCTACCTGGTCGGGATCTGCGGCGCGGCCTCGATCTGTTTTTATGGTGCGGTAAGGGACAGCGTGCATGCGCTGGCGGTGCGGAATGCAGCTTCCTGATCCAGATACTATCAATGCACTCGGGGTCGCAGTCCCTGCTGTCATCACGGCACTTCTGGGTGGTCTCGCCGCGCTGGCTGTAAAGCGACAGAAACGCGAGGACTCCGGCGGTGTCACTCGGGAGCCGACCGCGACGGAAGTGCTGGCCGAGTTGCGGCGGGGCTTCGACGCCAACGACCGCCACCATGCTGAGCGCGAGTCAGAGGCTGACAGAACTCACGAACTGCTTATCCGCATGGATGAGCGCACCATCCCGCCGGGGCGGCGCTGACCATGCGCCCGGTCCATTGCATCGAGGCGGCCAGCATGGCGGCGATGTACGTCGGGTCGGGCGGGATGCTCCAAATCAGTCTCTGCGCGTGCGCTTGGCTGATGCAATGGCGGATGTGGATCGCGGTCTTCGACCTCGCGTGCCGCCCTTACGAACCACACCACACCAGGGCCAGCTTTGCCCGGTGCTTTCCTCCTGACACCTGAGAGGTGATGACATGCGACTGATCAAGAACGCGCGGGCCGTGGCCCTGCGCGCCTTTTCCATGTGGTGCAACTATCTGGGCATCCTCGCCCTGATCGCGCCCGAGCTGATCTTCTACACGACCGGGCGTGATACCAATCCGCACCTCTGGTGGTGGCTCGGCCTCGCGCTGATCGTGGCTGGCATCGTCGGGCGTTTGCTGGATCAAGGCGGGCTGGACGGCGATCCGAGCACGCGCTGGACATCGCCCATCGCTGTGATCGCTGCTTTGGCGCTCATGGGCCAGTGGGGGCAGGCGGTGGACAGCACGCCCGCGATTCCGGCCGATCCGCCAGTGGTGCAGCTGGTCGGCCCGCCGTCCGACGCCGCTTTCCTCGCTGTCGCGGTGCCCCTGGTGGGCAAGTGGGAGGGTCTGCGGCTGGAGCCTTACCGCGATATCGTCAACGTTCTGACGTGGTGCTACGGCGAGACGCAGGGGACGCCCAAGGCCAGTTACACCAAGGCCGAATGCGATGCCATGCTTGGGAAGCGCATCCTTCAGTATCGCGCCGGGATGCACAAGCGCTACACGCCCGAAACGCTGGCCCGCCGCCTGACCGCTCAACGGGACGCTGCGCTGTCCTCGGTGGCCTACAACGTCGGTGTTGCCGGGTTTGGCGGATCGACCTCGGTGAAGCGGCTGAACGCGGGTGATATTGCCGGATCATGCGAGGCGCTGACCTGGTGGAATAAAGCGGGCGGGCGCGTCGTGCGCGGCCTCGTGAACCGGCGAGCGGAGGAATACGACCTCTGCATGTTCGGGGTCAGAGGGTGACCCGTGCCGCGCCCTACCTGATCGGCGGCCTGTTCATCGCGGGCCTGATCCTCGCGCTGGTCCAGTCTGTAGAGCGCCGGACGCGCGCCGAGATCGACGCGGAAGGCGCCGAGGGGCGCGTCACCAATATCGAGGCTGCACAGGAGATGCGCCATGAGACCGACGATCTGGCGGCTGATCCTGCCGCTCTTGGCGCTGAGTTGCGTCGCAGGCTGCAAGTGGAAGATCCCGGCCCCCGCTGACGACGCGCTGTTCCGGGACGTGTCCCGCCGCCCACCTGACGCTGCACCGGCCACCATCGAGGCGCTGACCGCAGATCCCGCGTTCGGTGCTTGGGTGGTCTACCAGGACCGCGCCTGCGACCGCTGGGGCTGCGCGCAGTAGCCCGCCCCCCGCCGCACGACAAAGCCCGCCTCGGTTCGCGCCGGGGCGGGCTTTTTGTGTTTCAGGGGTCGGGTTACTGGATTCAGGCTACAGGCTCAGTCTCCCGCGCCAGAACGAGGCGCGCGAGTTCCTTGATCCTGCCTTCGTTGATCGGCGTGGCCTCTCCCATTCCACCATATGGATTCAGGATACCATGGCTCTGAGAGGCCTTTAGGCCCAGCGTTGCCATGATCGCCGGATCGGAGCCGCCGTCCGTGTGTAGATAGTGGGCTGTGACAGGTCGCCCTTGCCCACGGCGATGCAAGCGTCCGGTAAACTGCGTGTGGACCTGGGGCGACCAATCCAACTCGGCGTATACGATGTGCGCTGCGCGCTGCTGTAGGCCGTCCAGACCGGCCCCCGCGCGCAGCGACATGAGCATGACGTTAGTCTCACCGCAGACGAACGACGCTTTTGACGCCTTCTTTGCAGCCGCGCTCTCGCTTCCAGTGAACATGACAGGTTTCAGGTCCGCCAGTCGTTCATTCAGGATGCGATAGACCTCTCGGTGCCAAGCGCCTACCAGGACAGCCTCCCCTGCCTCCGCCAAGGTGCGGACGTACGCGGCCACGGACCGTGCCTTGGCGATGCCAGTCTCTTGGCGCATCAGCATGTCCAATTCGCGGGCGGCTTGACCGCGATCATGGAACCCGCCGGACAATACACGCTGCGCCAGCCGACGCTGTAGATCCCGGTCGGACATCACAGCACCATCGTCCCACTCGACTTCAATCACGGTTTTAGAAAGCGCGGGCAGCGTCGCGGCGACCTCGGCGTCCTCGTGTGTGCGGCGCAGGGTGATACCTTCTTCTTGCAGGTATGCGCCCAAGGCCTCGGGGTCTTTCACGATCCAATGGGTGCCGTGCGTCGTGCACCAATTGATCTGAAATTCCATCCACGACCCAAGTGCGCCTGGGGCGATGCACTCGACAACGTTGAATATTTCAGACCCGTAATTGTAGATTGGGGTAGCAGTCAGCCCCATCCGGTTCTCTACTGCCTCGCAAATCGAGGCAGCGGCGCGGCCCTTATCCGTGGCTTGCCCGTGCCGCAGCTCTTGAATTTCATCGAAGATCACCGTCTTGATTCCCATCGGTTCGATCATGTCCACCCACGCGCTGATGTTGCTGTACCGGAAGACGTAGATGTCTGCGGGCGGCAGCCGTCTCGCGTTCCGGTCCTTGACCTCGACCGCCCTAAGGTGGGTGAACCTTTCGATGTAGTCGATCACCCACTGTGCAGACAGATGAGGCTGAACCACCACGGCGGCGGGCAGCCCCCAGCCGTCAGAAATAGACGCCAGAGCAGATACGGTCTTGCCCAGCCCGACATCATCAAGAAGAAGTAGCCGACCGGTAGCGCGCAACATCTCGGCAGCGCGCCGCTGATAGGGAAGGGCAGACTCACCATCCTTGAAACCCGAGCGCACGGGGGGCGAGTAGGTTTCATCTCGCAACGCCTCGATTTGCGCCTGACCGCGCCGGTATTCCCGCAAGCTGGTATTCAGACGACACTCGGTCTCGTGATCCATCGACAGCGGGAACCGCTGCATGAACCATTCAAGATCAGCCGCGATGTCGGGCCGGTCCCGCAGATGGAAGGGCGGCACTGTTCCGGTAGGGATGCCTTTGAACACGTCCTTGAACCGGATCGACACGTGCGGTTTCAGGTCCGCAACTACCCAGCCCGTTGTGGTGCGTATCAACCGTCCGTTGCTCATAGCCATCCCCGCGACAAATCGACGATCGTTAGCGGCTTTCCTCCGACCTCTTTGATGTCAGGGAAAGCTGTCCCGGTGACCAGCACTAAGGCCGCAATTTCCGGCAGAGAGGAGTACCGTTCCAGTTGCCGCCATATATCGCGGCGGCTGTGCCCCACCTTGACCTCGACGCCCACAGATCCGCTTAGGATGTCGATGCGCTCGGATGCGGTTAGCCTCGCCTCGTTCACATGCTCGATACCGGCAGCGGTTAGGGCGGCGCTGATCGCACGATGCGCCGCACCCTCAGTCGTTACGTTCACACGGGTGCGACTGATCGTTGTGGCGATGCAGCGTGCAAGGATCGCAGGTTCTGTCATTTGCGCTCCGGTGGCGGTTGTTGGATTCAGGCGGCTTTCGCCGCGTCGATGTTCTCGCGTGCCACAGTGAAGGTGTAGGCCGCGACGTGCGGGTTCACGTCCCAGCCATAGCCGCGCTCTGCGTTCAATCCGTCCCACAGCGTGCGGAACCAGTCTCGCGGGTTCGCTCCGTCCGCCATGTTGGCGTGCGGGCATCCTTCGGACATGGCGTCGCCGCGGCTGATGTCCTGGAGCCACTGCACCCGTACCTCGGTCACGGTCAGCGTCAGCCGCGAGTAGGCGCGCGGCATGTGGATGGAGGGCTTGAAGGTGTCCACGAAGGCATCGCAGGCCCTGCAGTTTCTGGGCAGGTTGATGAGTTCCTTGTGGTTCACGCAGCCGCATTCCGGGCAGTAGCCGAAGGTCTCCCGAACCCAAAGGCGGTCCCCGCGCCGAAACCTCGGCGCCTCGAACGCATCGCCCTTGGGCTTCAGCACGCGCCTGGTCTGGGTCTTCAGATCGTAGAAGATCGCGCGCACCATGGGGCCGCTGAACAGGATCGGTTTGTCGGGCATAGAGGCTTCCTCGGCGGTTGTTGGACTGGTGGCCGTCTCTCCGGCCTGTCACGGTCATGCGTCCGACGCCACCGTCGCTGCGCTCCCCGGGCCGCATTCCCGCGAAGGCCTGCGCCGTGGGATGGGATCAGGCCGCCAGCTGGTCGCGCAGGCGGAACCCGAGAAACGGCCACAGCTTTTCGCGGGCGTTGGTGCGCGCGATCTTCTTGCCGATCTCGGCGTCGAAGTTCTCTGGGCTGGCGCAGGCGCTCTCGCCGGTCACGGTGAACCCGTTGCGCAGCGTCAGGCAGCAGACCGTCAGGCATGATCCCGGGAAGACATGGTAATCCTCGGCAACGATCTCGGCGTCCAGGTCGGCGGGCGTGATGCGCGGCGCTGTCAGGCCCTTCTCTTTGATTTCGGCCTCGATGGCCGCTTCGTCTTTGCTCATGGGTATCTCCTTTCTGAGCCTGTTGATTGTTTCCGGAGGTCCGAGCGCATCATCCTCGGCGCTGCATATCGGGCAGAAGCCTGCACATTCTGGGTGGTGGCACGCCATCGGTGCTTCCTCGGCGGTTGTTGGATCAGAAGTCCGGTCCGGTGTCTTCCGGCATCGGGAACGTGCGGTGGAACATCCGCGCGGCTTCGGTGCGCGCTTCCTCCACGTCGCTGAAGGCGCGGACGTAGAGGGCGGTGTGGCAGTGTTCCGCAACCAGCACCGCGCCACCGTCTTTCATTTCGTCCAGGTGAACACGGCTCGGGTGGACGGTCTCGGGTTCGGACATGGGGTCTCCGTTTCGCTGATGCTTTCTTATCGAATACAGAAAGCATATTCCGTTGACCGCTGCAAACCCTTTCTGTACGGATACAGAAAAGCGACAGAAAGCGGGACGGCATGGGCGACGGTAAGGAAGCGGAGCACTTCAACGGCAAATGGGCGGTCGTGACCGTCAACGAGCGGCTTCCGTCGAAGGGTGAGCAAGTTGCCCGCGCCCGCGCCTGGGGCGTGAACGAAAGCATGATGGGGCCCCACGACATCAGCGCCCTGATCCTCGATGACGTGACCGGCGTGCGCACGACCAACTGGCCGTCCAAGCTGCCAGAGCGGGAGCGGTTCCTCGAGGTTATGGGCGAACTGCTGCCCTCCGGGGATCAAGTGTTTTTCGCCACGCCGCTGTGCATCGGATTCAGCCAGGATCACGCGCGACAGGTGATCGAACGGCTGTGGTCCTGTGGTATGCTGGTCTACGTCCACACGGTGCGCGGCAACGGCCAGGCGCTCTATGCCGAGGGCGACGACATCACGGAGCTGCTGGAAATGGTGGCGCAGGAGCAGAACAAGGCCTCGGTGAAGAAATACCGCGCCGCCAAAGTCCAGTAAGGGAGGCCCATCTGATGAAATGCACCGGATCGCCGGACCATTATGCCAAGTACACCAGTCCGCTCGGTACGGTGCATGAGTTTTGGGGGCCGGATTGCTGGCAGCGCGCCGTGGCCTTCAAGGCCGATCTGGAGGCGGCGCTGCAGTCGGCCACCACATCGACACCTGCCGACCGTTCCACAGGGTGACCGTCACCCGCTCCAACTCTTGTTCTCTGTACGTTCGCATGGCATCGGTATCGCTGATTCCAGTTGAGACGAGGTGAACATGCCCTGGCCTTCTATCGTACCACCTGACCTTCGCCGCGCCCTTGCCGACCTCGAGGGGATGCGCGATCCCGCAACGTCACAGGACCGATGGCAGGTTGTCAAAGAGTGGTTGGAGCGGCACCAGATCACTGCGCCGGACGGGCTTCCAATGGAGGTGGAGCGGCGACCGGATATGGATCAGTGAGGAGCAGAAAACGGTTCCCAGATTCCCGGTCTGTTCCGGCCTTTTGCGGGCCTATCCGCGAAATCGTTGGGAACACACTTTAACTGAATATCATATGCTTAGCCTATATGTGGCTTCGTTTACACCGAAGATGTCGGGGGTTCGAGTCCCTCACCACCCACCATTCCACCTGCATATGATGTCTTTTTCTGGCCACGTCGTCCGGGCGCCCTTGCGCGTTGCGGCAGCCTGTCGTCAGAGTAGGGCGGCGCGTGACTGTGAGGGGTGTCAATGGGTTACGAGGTGGCTGAGAGCGCGGTGCGCTGGAAGGGCAAGGCGGTGAAGGGCGCGGATGCGGCGTCGTTTGTCGTGCTGTCCGACAGTCTGGCACGCGATGCGCGCACGGTCTGGATGTCGGGCCGCGCGGTCAAGGCGGATGCTGCCAGTTTCGAAGTGCTGTCAGAGACTTACGCGCGGGATCGCGACGCGGTCTATTGCATCATGGCGTCGAAGCTGAAGCCCCTGCCCAGGGCGGACAGCGCCAGTTTCGAAGCGGTTGGCGCGCAGTTCGGGCGCGATGCGGGACAGGCGTTCTTTCGCGACAAGGGATTGCGGTTGTCGAAGGGCGGGGCCTTGGCACGGTTGCGGTCTCTGGGCCACGTCTATGCGACGGACGGCGCGGTTTTGTTCTTTACCACCAAGGCGGTGCAGCCCCCGGTCGCGGATGTTGACTGGGCTTTGGCCGGGCTGAAATGGCTGGAAGAGGATGGGTATGACATCAACCTTCCGCCACTGATCCTTGGGGATGGGGCGCGGGTGTGGTTTCACTCAGGGATCGGGACAGGGGCCGGGGAGTGGGCGGCCTTGGAGGGGGCGTCTTTCGAGGCGGTGGAGCCTGTGCCGGGGGTGCCACCGGGCGATGCGGCGTTTCTGCGGGACGAGGCGCAAGTCTGGTTCCGCGACGGGACGCGTTTCGATGGGGCCGATCCCCGGCAGGTGACCCAGTTGGGCAGCGTGATGCTGCGCCAGTGCGACCGGATGTGGGTCGGGGCAAGAGCGCTGGATCTGGAACCGGACAAGGTGCGCTGGATCATGGCCCATGGCACGGGATCGCCCGAGTATTATCGCGGGGATCTTGTGCATCTGGGCGACCGGGTGGCGGTGCTGGATCCGTCGAAGGGGATGCTGGAGATCGCGCGGGCGCAGCCGGAGGCGGGGACGCTGGACGAGATCGCGGGGCTGGCCTTGCGCCCGTTGCTGGCGCGTCTGGTCACGGCCTTGCAGAGGTTTCTGCCGATCATCACCGCCCCGGGGGACATGGCCGAGCCGCTGGCGGGGGACCTTGCCGAGGTGCCCGGTTTCGATCTGCGGATCGAAGGGCGCGAGGTCGTGTTGGCGCTGGGGGATGGCACGGTGCTGCGCCAGCCGGTGACGTGCTGGTACACGCTGGGCTGCCATCTGTGGTGTCATATGCACGGGTTGGAGGCGCAGGTGGTGCCCTTCACCGCGGCGGGGATCGTGCTGCCGCGCGGGACCGAGATGGCGCATATGCTGCTGCATCCGGTGCGGCTGGAGATGTGGCGGCTTGCGGCAGCCTTGTTCCGCGGCGGAGTCGGGGCCGGGGCCAAGGATGAGGCGCATCTGCTGGCGCATGACCTTCTATTCCGCGAGACGGGGCCGCACGCATTGGCGCGGCACCCAGAGTTGGTGGCGGCGCTGGCCGGTTTGCCGGGGGCGCTGGCCGAGGAGGTGCGGTTCAGGCCACCCCGGCACGGGTTCGACGTGACGACGAACCTTGCCGTGGCGCGGCTGATCTTGCGCGACGGCTGGCTGGAGGCCGAGGACCCGCGCGACCGTTTGGACGTGGCGGGCGTGCTGCATGGGGCGCTGATCGCCACGGACAAGCGGGCCGTGTTCCTGACAGAGATCCTGCCTGCGGTGATGGCGCGCTTTGCGGTGGAGCCCGTGGCAATGGTGCGCGAGCATCTGGGTTTCGTGCTGGAGGCGGCCTGTATCGGGGGACAGGTCGATTTGGAGGTAAGCCGGATCTGTCACGGCGCGCCGCTGTTGGAGGTAATCGACTTTTGCCGGACGCACGGTCTTCACACGCGGTTCAACGACGCGCGGCGGGTGGAAGTCTTGTGGTCGATGGACCGCGTCGCAGAGGGCGATGCGGCGGCGGAGGCCCTGGTCGCGCGGTATGGCGATGCGGTGGCCTGGCCCGGTGTCTACGCGCATCGGATCGGCTGGCGGACGACGCGGCTTTGGCTGCTGGGCGCGCGGACGCGGGTGAACTGGCGGCCATCGGGCTGCGCGGATCGGGCCGAGGGGCTGGCGGTGCATGGCGCGCGGTTGGAGGCGATGGGGACGACACTGGCCGCGCTGATGGCGGAGTATGGGCCGCAGGCCGAGGCGTGGGACGAGGTCGTGTATCTGCGCGAGGAGATGGCCCGTTACGCGGCGGCGCTGGAAGCCTCGTGACGGCTACAGCCCGTCGCGGAGCGTGACGAAGTAGCTGTCCGATCCGACCTGACCGCCTTTCAGCGCGATCTCGAAGGGCGCGGTCCGGTCGCGGTGGGCGCGGCAGACCGGGGAGCCGGGGGTCTCGGGCAGCGGGCGGCGGAGCGTCAGGGCGTAGGTGTCGAGTTCCGACAGCGCATGGCTGGAGGTGTCGCCACCGGCCACGACAACGCGGCGCAGGGGATGGGTGGCCATGAGGTCATTCAACAGCTTGCCCAGCGCGCGGCCGACTCGGTCGTTGGCGGCGTCGGAGAGCGTGGCGGTGCTGTGGCCCTTGGCGGTATAGACCAGCGGGCTGGTGCCCGCGCGCAGGGCGGTGGAGGCCTGTTCGAAGGCGTCGGACAGCAGGCTTTCGGCGCCCTGACCGCTGGCAAGCGCCGTGTAATCCAACGCGATGCCGGTGAAGCCATGGGCCAGCGCGGTCTCGATCTGCCGCCCGGTGGTGGGCGAGCAACTGCCGGAGACGACGGCGATGGCGTGTTCCGGACCCAGCGGTTCCGGCGCGGGCGGCGTGGGTAGGCGGCCCGTGGCGCGCCATGCCTGGATCAGGGCGTATTCCACGCCGGAGGACCCGACGATGAAGGGGCCGGTGTCGGACAGGGCGTCCTCGACCAGATGCCCGGCGCGGGTTTGCGAGGCCGCGTCCCAGACGTCGATCAGGGTCAGCACGTCCCCGGCCGCGCGGCGGGCGTGCAGGGCGTCGAGGGGTGTCGCAGCGAGCAGAGTGTCGGGGTTCAGCGTGCCGGTTTGCAGCGCGGTCTGCGCGGCGAGGTGGCGGCAGACGTCGGCCTCGGCCATGGGGGTGGCGGGGTGGCGCGACATGACCGGGTGACGGTCGATGCGGTAGGTGTCGGTCTGGTAGCTGGCAAAGAGCGTGCCGAACATCGTGTAGCGGCGCAGTTGCGGCGCGCCGACGACGATATGGGCGTGCGTCTGGTCGAAGGCGGCAAGGCCCAGTTCCGTGGCGCGGCCGATGTTGCCGATGTGGGGCGCGGAATCGAATGTCGAACAGGTCTTGTAGTGGCAATGCCGCGCGCCCAGCCCGCGCAGCCATGCGTAGATCGCGGGGAGGTTCGCGCCCATCCAGTCGGGCGACTGGCTGCGGCTGGTGCCTGCGAGGCCCACGGCGCGAGCGTCGGGGAAGGCGGCGCGCTGCGCCTCGGTCGGCAAGCGGGTGAAGAGGACGGTGGGCAGACCGTTGGAAGACAGCGCCTCCATCACGTCGGTGGAGCCGGTGAAATCGTCGCCGTAGAAGCTGAGGTCGAGGGTCATCTCAGTCGCTTACCAAAGGCGGCGAGGGCGGCGGCCAGTTCCGGGTGGTCGCGGGCGTGGTCGGGCAGGGAGCGACCTGCGCGGGTGGCCTCGGCGGCCTGACGCATGGCGGTGACGCCACCTGCAACGCCCATGGGGTGGCCGATGATGCCGCCTCCTGCGCAGATCAGCACGTCCTCGGACCCGGCGGCGGCGAGGGTGCCGGGGATCTGAAGCGGCGTCTGGCCGGAGGAAAACACCGGCATGGCCTGCATGGGGGCATCGTCCCACAAGGGCGTCAGCACGGCGCGGGCCGAGGCGGCGACCGAGGCGTCGGGTTCCGAGAACTTGTTGGCCAATCCGTTGACGTGCAGGTGATCGGCCCCCGCCAGCCGCCAGACCTGCTGCCAGACGGTGTAGTCGATGCCCATGTCGGGCGAGCGTTGATACAGCCCCCAGCCCGCGCGGTGCGCGTGGATCGGCAGGTCGGAATGGCGGCGCAGCGCCACCATCCCGGCAAGGCCCACGCAATGCATCGACACCATGACACAGGTGCCGCCCGCCGCATCGCGCACCAGATCGTGGCCGCGCCGCATCTGGTCCAGATCGCCGGTGATGTTGAAGGCCACCATGGGTTTCTTGCCGGTTCGGTCGGCGTAGGCGTTGACCACCTGCATCACGGCGCGGACCCGGTCGGCCAGCGGGCATGCGGGGCCATCGGCCTGAAGCTCGTCATCCTTGATGAAGTCGATGCCGCCCTCGATCAGGTCGCTCACCAGCGCGGCGGTGGCCTCGGGCGTGAGACCTACGGAGGGTTTGATGATGGTGCCAATCAGCGGGCCTTGGGGAACGTTGGTCAGGGCACGCGTGCCGGTGGTGCCGAAGGCGGGGCCGGGGTTGGCCCGCGCGAATTCCGGCGGGAGCGAGAGGCCGGTGAGGCGCAGGGCCGAAACCTCGGCCAGCTCGAACAGGTTGCCAGCGATGGTCGCCAGCAGGTTCGGCAGCGAGGGGCCGAGGTTGGCGAGCGGCCACGAAATGCGGATGGTGCCGCGTTCGTACCGGGTGGAGGACAGGCGGCAGGGCAGGGACGGCGTGCCGCGCACCTCTTCGACCGTGACGCTTTCGACCATCGCACCGGAGCGGGCGCGCAGGTCGTCGGTTTCACCGGGAAGGCGCAGGAAGGTGCCGGAGGACTGCTCTCCGGCGATGACCTCGGCGGCCTTGGCCAGCGGGACCGGGCTTTCGAGCGTGTAGTCGGCGGTGATGCGGGACATGGGGCCTCTGACTTATCATCTTGTCATACAAGTTGATAAGGTGATACGTGAGAGGAAATCAATTCCCATTCGGAGTGACGGCATGAAAATCGCGCTGATCGGTGCTGGCGGCAAGATGGGGGTGCGGCTGTCGCTGAACCTCGCGAAATCGGATCACGAGGTGGCCCATGTGGAGGTCAGCGAGGCCGGTCAGGCGCGGCTGCGCGAAGCGGTGGGCGCGGACTGCGTGCCGCTGGCCGAGGCGCTGAGCGGCGCGCAGGCGGTGGTTCTGGCGGTGCCGGACACGCTGATCGGCAAGGTGGCGCAGGGGGTGGTGCAGGACCTCGACCCGGGCACCATCGTCATCATCCTTGATGCGGCGGCGCCCTATGCGGGGCACCTGCCCAAGCGCGAGGATATAACGTATTTCGTCACGCATCCCTGCCACCCGCCGATCTTCAGCGACGAAGAACGCGAGGACCGCAAGGACTACTTTGGCGGGATCAGCGCAAGGCAATCCATCGTCAGCGCCCTGATGCAGGGGCCGGAGGAACATTACGCGGCGGGCGAAGAGATCGCTCGGGTCATCTGGGCGCCGATCCTGCGGTCGCACCGGGTGACAGTCGAGCAGATGGCCCTGCTGGAGCCGGGCCTGTCGGAAACCATGTGCGCCACGCTGCTCAAGGCGATGAAGGACGGTCTGGACGAGGTGGTGCGCCGCGGCGTCGACCCGGTGGCGGCGCGGGACTTCCTGCTGGGGCATATGACCATTCTTGCGGCAGTCACCATGAACGAGATCGACGGAGTCTTTTCCGATGCCTGCAACAAGGCTATCGAGAACGGGTATCCGCAGATCCTGCGCGATGACTGGCTGAAGATCTTCGAACCCGAGGAAATCGCCGAGAGCATCCGCCGGATCACCTGAGACCTTTTGGGGAGGGGCCGCCATGGATCTGGCCGATCGCACGCAGAACACCCGTATCGTCCGGCAAAAGCTGTCGGATCAGGTGTTGGAGCGGTTGCAGGAACGCATCGCCTCGGGGCTGCTGGCTCCGGGCGACCAGATGCCGTCCGAACGCGAGGTCATGGAGGAATTCGGCGTCGGGCGGCCCGCCGTGCGCGAGGCCATGCAACGGCTGAGCGATGCGGGGCTGATTACGGTGGCGCAGGGCGGGCGCGCGCGGGTCAACGCGATTGCCGCCGATACGGCGGTGCGCAGCATGGACACGGTGGCGCGGCTGCTGATCGCGGAATCGCCCGAATACCTCGAGCACCTCAAGGAGGCGCGCATCCGCTTCGAGATCGGCATGGTGGAGACCGCAGCCGAGCGTGCGGGGCCGGAGGATGTGGCGGCCCTGCGCGAGTTGATCGTGGCGCAGAGGGCGCGGCTGGAGGCCGGGGACGCGCAGGGATTCATCTACGCGGACATCGACTTTCACCGCCAGATCGCCGAGATTTCCGGCAACCCGATCTACGTGGCGTTGAGCGAGGCGATGCTGAACTGGCTGTGCGCCTATCACACGCATCTCCTGCGCTGGACGGGCAATGAGCAGACCACCTTGCAAGAGCACGAGCGCATCGTGGAGGCCATCGGGTCCGGTGCGCCCAAACAGGCGCGCGCGGCGATGCAAGCGCATCTGGAGCGCTCGGCGCCGTTCTTCAGTCACGAGGGGTAGGGGCGCTCATTCTGCCGCGAGGGGCGGTGCCTGTCGGGCGAGGATCGCCTGAGCTGTCGCATTCGCCATGTCGTGCGCGTTGACCAGACCCTGAACGAAGGGGTGGCGGCGCAGCAGGACTGGCAGGGCAAGGCAATGGACCCTGCCGCGCGTTTGCTCGGCCAAGGGCAGGATGTAGGTTTCGAATCGCAGCGGGGCCTTCAGGCGACTGTTGGTAAGCGCGGGAAAGCCCAAGGTCCCGAGGCCGTGGGCCCGCTGCCCGCGTGCGTCGATCACCGCGTCGAAGCGGCGGGGCGGTGTGGTGTCCAGCGTGATCTCTTGCCCTTCGGAGCGCAGCGCCGCATCCGCGCCGGTGGCGACCACGTCTAGGTGCCCGGCTCGGTGCAGCGCCAGAAGACGGCGGATCGAGGTATGGGGCACGCAGGCATAGCAATCGGCAAAGACCGGGCGCAGGGTGGCGTGGAAACGGTCGAGGTCGGCCTCGGTGAGGCGCGGGAGGATGTCCTCGAACAGTTCGTGGGCGCGCAGAAGGGCGGAACGCCAAGGTGTAGCGCGGCGGGATTCGAGTGTGGCCTCGGCCTCTGTCAGGTTCCGTGCCGCATGGTCGAAAGGGTCCGCGCCGAGGCGCGGGGCGTAGTAGGCGGCGGCGAAGTTTGTCAGTGGTAGGGGCAGGCCGAGGGTGGCGGCGTAGGTGGCGTCGGCCTCTGCCAGGTCCGCCGTGAAGGCCGCGTAGGCTGCGTCCAGATTGACGTTCGCCCCCTTGGTCAGCGCGGCGAGGCGGGGCAGGTCGGGCAGGGGGAGGTCGTACCAGTAGTCGGCCTCGGGCAGGAGGCCCTTGCGCGAGATCAGCGTGATGTGCAGCGGGTCGGCACCGGGCCGGGGTGCGGCGGTGTAGACGGTCTGGTCGTCGGAGAAGATCCCCCGGGCCGAAGCGATGGCCACCGCCACGTCGATGGCCGACAGAGACGACCCCAGCACGCCGATGCCGTCATGCGGCAGGCGGGCGATCTTTTCGGCGGGCCAGGGAGAGAGCAGCGGCACCTCGTCCGCGCCGTCCTCGGAGCGGTCGGGCCAGACGTGGCCGGTGGCGAGGACGACCTCGTCGAAAAGGGCGCTGTCCGACCGGTCTGGCGAATCCCAGTGCAGGCGGATGCCCTCGGGCTGCGGGGAGACGTCGGTGACGCGGTGGCGCAGGCGGGCCTCGATCCGGTGGCCGCGCCGGCGGCCCTGCGCGATCAGTTCGGCCATCTGGGCGGTAAACCATGCACCGATCACCACGCGCGGGTGAAAGGCGTCCTCGTCCTGCGGATCGGCGGCGAGGTGCAGCGCCGCAAGCTGGTCGACCGGCAGGTCCGAAAGCCAGCCGTGCAGGCTGTCGATCAGGGGCGGCAGTTCGCGCGAGGCGATGTTGGACAGCATGGCCGGGTCGTTCATGGCCGCATTGTACGGCATCCCCGGCCCCATCTGGCGACCCTGTTCGAAGATCGTGATGTCGAGCGCCACGGGTGCGTCGATCAGCGCAGCGAGCGTATAGGCCGAGGTTGGCCCGGCACCGACAAGCGCGATGCGCGGCAGGGCGGGGGATATCGGGGAAAGCATCTGTACTGGCATGGGGTATCCCTCGCTGGCTGTCAGCCAAACGCCGCCAGCGGGGAAACGTTCCGCGTTTTCCGGCGTGTCTGAGCGTGGCGGCGCGCATGGCGGCGCAGGCATGGAGAAGTGGACTTGGCGCAGGGCGGAGGGGCGGCTATGACGGCCTTCCCTGACCAAGGAGACCTGACCCGTGACCCAGACCGCCGCCCCCTCTGCGACGCAGGTTGCCGACCGCATCGCCCGCACCATCGCCACCGAGATCGCCGCCGCGCCCAAGCAGGTCGTGGCCGCGGTGGAGCTGTTGGACGGCGGCGCAACGGTGCCCTTCATCGCACGCTACCGCAAGGAAGTGACCGGGGGGCTGGACGATACGCAGCTGCGCACGCTGGGCGACCGGCTGGTCTACCTGCGCGACATGGAGGCGCGGCGCAAGACGATCGTCGATTCGATCACGTCGCAGGGCAAGATGACCGATGCGCTGGCGCGCTCCATCGCGCAGGCGGACACCAAGGCCGTGCTGGAAGACCTGTATCTGCCCTACAAGCCCAAGCGCCGCACCAAGGCGATGATCGCGCGGGAGAACGGGCTGGAGCCGCTTCTTGTGCAGATCAAGGAGTATCGCGGCAAGGACCCGGCGGCGCTGGCCGAGGCCTTTGTGTCCGAGAACGTCGCCACGGCGAAGGATGCGCTGAACGGCGCGCGGGACATCCTGGCAGAAGAACTGACCGAGAACGCGGCGCTCTTGGGCGGTTTGCGTGACTTCATGATGCGCGAGGCGCGGATCACGGCGAAGGTCGTGCCGGGCAAAGAGGTCGAGGGGGCTAAGTTCTCGGACTACTTCGCGCACGAGGAAGCCTGGGCGACGATTCCCTCGCACCGTGCGCTGGCGATCCTGCGCGCCGCCAAGGAAGAGGTCGTGACCATCGAGATCGCGCCGGAGCCGGAGACCGGCCAGCAGCGTGCCATGGACATGGTCGCGGCGGCGGTGGGCGTGCCGGGTAATGCGCCGGGGGACAACTGGCTGCGCGAGGCTGCGGGCTGGACCTGGCGGGTGAAGCTGTCGCTGTCGATGTACGTGGACCTTCTGTCGGACCTGCGCCGCCGCGCGCATGAGGAGGCCATCGCGGTGTTTGCCCGCAACCTGAAGGACTTGCTGCTCGCCGCGCCTGCGGGGGCGAAGGCGACGCTGGGTCTGGACCCGGGCATTCGCACCGGGGTGAAGGCGGCGGTGGTGGATGCTACGGGCAAGCTGCTGGAAACCGCGACGCTGTACCCCTTCCAGCCGAAGATGGACCTGCGCGGCGCACAGGCCAAGATCGTCGAGATGGTCAAGAAGCACGGCGTGCAGCTGATCGCCATCGGCAATGGCACCGCCTCGCGCGAGACAGAACGCATGGTGGCCGAGACGCTGAAGATGATGCCGGGTTCGGGCGAGAAGCCGACGAAGGTGGTCGTTTCCGAGGCCGGGGCGTCGGTCTACAGCGCCTCGGAACTGGCGGCGAAGGAATTTCCCGATCTGGACGTCAGCTTGCGCGGGGCGGTGTCCATCGCGCGGCGCTTGCAGGACCCGCTGGCGGAACTGGTGAAGATCACCCCCGAAAGCATCGGCGTCGGCCAGTACCAGCACGACGTGGACCAGCGGCAGTTGGCCAAGGCGCTGGAAGGCGTGGTCGAGGATGCGGTGAACGCCGTGGGTGTCGATCTGAACATGGCCTCGGCGCCGCTGCTCGCGCATGTGGCGGGGCTGTCGCAGACCCTCGCGCAGTCCATCGTGACGCATCGCGACATTCACGGGGCGTTTGATTCCCGCAAGGCGTTGCTGAAGGTCTCGGGCCTTGGGCCGAAGGCTTTCGAGCAATGCGCGGGCTTCCTGCGCATCCGCGAGGGCAAGGAGCCGCTGGATGCGTCCTCGGTCCACCCCGAAGCCTATGACGTGGCGCGCAAGATCGTGCAGGCCTGCGGGCGTGACATTCGCCAGATCATGGGCCAGCCCGAGGCGCTGAAGGGCCTGCGGGCGGAGCAATTCGTGGACGACCGGTTTGGCCTGCCGACGGTGCGCGATATCCTTGGCGAACTGGAGAAGCCCGGGCGCGACCCGCGTCCCTCGTTCAAGACCGCGACCTTCACGGATGGGGTGGAGGACATCAAGGATTTGCGGCCGGGGATGGTGCTGGAGGGGACGGTGACCAACGTGGCGGCCTTTGGCGCCTTTGTCGACATCGGCGTGCATCAGGACGGGTTGGTACATGTCAGCCAGCTGGCGGACCGTTTCGTCAAGGACCCGCATGAGGTGGTCAAGGCGGGCGACGTGGTGAAGGTCACGGTGACCGAGGTGGACGTGCCGCGCAAGCGTATCGGCCTGACCATGAAGAAGGACGGCGGTGCCTCGGCCAAGGCGGATCGGGATGCACGTGGGGGCCGCAATGAGGGGCCGCGCGGCGGTGGTCCCCGTGGCGGTGGTCCGCGTGGGCCCCAAGGCGGCGGGCGTCCGCCGCGTGGTCCTGCGCCGCAGGGTGGTGCCTCGGGGGGCGGCGGCAACGGCGCGCTGGGCGATGCGCTGATGGCGGCGATGAAGAAACGCTGAGTCGAACGCGACTCGGGACTGGGGAAAGGCGGGCCGGGTGCCCGCCTTTTTTGTTGCACCGGCGACGGGATGATCGGTCGTCGCATGCCACCTTTGGCAGGCTGCCTCATCGGCGCCACAGTGGCGACGCGGGGTGGTCATGGCGGGGTCTGATGGCCTCATACCTTGGTATGACGGGGCTCAATCCCTTGGTCGTAAAGGGTTTCATACACCCCATGGCGGATAGGCCGGGGCGGGGTTTGGCGGCAGGGTCGATGGTGTTCGCCGGTGGTGAGAGGCCGGTGTCGACAAGTGTCGGAGACAGAGAGACCCCGGCACGTGCAACCCGAAAAGAGAGAGACCAAACCATGATCCTGATTGCAAAAGCCCTTGGTAAAGCCCGCCGCTTCTGGGGCAACGAAAGCGGTGCGACCGCCATCGAATACGGCCTGTTCGCCGCCCTCGTGGGTGCGGTGATCGTCGGCACCGTCGCCACGCTGGGTGGGCAGACGAACTCTGGCTTCCAGAAGATGAGCACGGCCATGTCCGACAATGGCGTGACCGCACCGGCAGCGGGCAGCGCAGATCCAGGCACCTGATCCGCCTGAACCTTGGGTCGGGGGCAACCCCGGCCCGACATCTGGCTCAAAATTTGGCCCGACATCTGGCCCGACATCCGGCCTCAAAACTTTGGCCGGACCGCCGGTCCCGCTGCCGACCCGCCTGCAAGCCTTCTCCCTTCATGTCCTGTCCCGGAGCTACCGCCATGTCCCTCCTTCCCAAGACCCGGCCCGTGGCCGGCGCTGAAACGCCCGCTTGGGCCGCCTATGTCTGTACCGATCAGGGGGCCGAACTGGCCCGCGCGGTGTTTGACCGCATGGGGCAGGGCGACGGCACCCTGCGCGGCGGCGGCCTGTCCGGCGCGGCGCGGGTCAGCGGGGACGGCCCAGTGGCGCGGCGCGTGCTGGCCGAGATGGGCAACCTGCCGGTCGAGGCCGCCTGCGAGGGCGTGGCCGAGATCCGTGGCAGCGGGGCGGAGGTGATCGTTCTGGGCCATGCCTCGGACCTTGGCACCTACCGCGCGCTGCGGCAGGCGGGAGCGCTGGAGTATTTCGCCTTCCCGGTGAGCGCGGAAGAGATCGCAGCGTTGCGCATGGGGGCGGTGAACGACACGGTGCCCGTGAGCCGCGCGCCGGTGATTGGTGTGCTGGGCAGCAACGGCGGCGTCGGCGCAAGCCTTCTCGCGCAGAATCTGGCGTTTCACGGCGCGCGGGTCGGACAGCGCGTGGCGCTGGTGGATGGCGATCTGCGCTTTGGCAGTCAGGCGCTGGACCTGGACGTTCTGGAAACACCGGGTCTGGTGGAGGCGCTGGCTGCGCCCGACCGGGTGGATGGCACCTTCCTCGACGCCACGATGATTTCCCTGTCCGAGCAGCTGTCACTCTATGCCTGCCACGCGGCGGGCGAGGATGTGACGGCGCTGGAGGCGGCCTTTCCCCGGCTGATGACGCCGCTCAGGGCGCAGTTCGGCGCGGTGGTGCTGGATCTGCCGCGCGCCACGGTTCTGGCGCGGCCCGAGATCGCCGAGGCGCTGGACGTGCTGGTGATGGTGGTGCCCGCTGGCTATGCCGGGGTGAGCGCCGCCAGCCGGTTGCGTGCGCGTCTGCAAGCTGCGGCCCCCGATTTGCGCCTGTTGCCCGTCCTGTCAGAGCTGCGTCGCGACGCGGGCCTGTCGCGCCGGGACATGGAACACGGGCTGGAGATGCCTCTGGCCGCTGTCTTGCCGCGCAGCGAGGCGGCGCTGGGACGCGCGCATCGCGCTGGGCGATCCCTGGTCGAAATGCAGCCCCGCGCGCCCTACGCGCGGGCGGTCTCGGCGCTTTGGGCGCAGGTCACGGGGGCCGAGGCAGCGCGTCGCCGGAGGCTGCTGGGATGAACGCCCATGTCGGTCAGCCTTCGTTGAGGGCGGCGCTGGACGAGGTGCTGGACCTCGCGCGCCGCATCGACGGCGAGGGGATGACGCACGAGGACCGGGCCAATACGGCGGTGTCGCTGGTGCTGGAACGCGCCGCGAAGGATTGGCCGCTGGCCTTTCAGAGGCAGGTGATGGCCGAAGCCGCGCGCCAGTTGGCCGCGACGGATACCGGGCGCGCGGTTGCGGTCGTGGCGGCGAAGCCCGCGCCGGAGCCGGGTGCCGATCTGCAACAACTCTCGCGCGAGATCATCCGGGCGCTGTCCGAGGATCTGGATTTTGCCGGGTTGGCAGACCTGCCGCGCCCGGCGCAGGAGGCGCTGATCCGCGAGGCGATCCAGAGCCATGGCACGGAGCAGAAACTGCGGGTGAACGGGCGCGAGGTGGCCTCGCTGGTCGAGATCGTGCTGGCCGATATGATGGGGCTGGGGCCTTTGGAGGCGCTGCTGGCGGACGAGAGTGTCACCGACATCATGGTGAACGGCGCGCGCGACGTCTGGGTCGAACGTGGTGGCAAGCTGGTGCGCGCACCGGTGCGATTCCGCGACAACGCGCATGTCATGGCGGTCGCCGCGCGCATCGTCGGCGCGGTGGGGCGCAGGATCGACGAAAGCCAGCCGCTGGTGGATGCGCGCCTGAAGGACGGCAGCCGCGTCAACGTTGCCGTGCCTCCGCTGGCCATCGACGGGCCCTCCATCACCATCCGCAAGTTCCCCGGAGAGCCGGTGAAGCTGGACCGGCTGGTGCAGGGCGGCAGCCTGACGGCACATATGGCGGCCTTCCTTGGCCTCGCCGCTTACCTGCGGCTGAACATACTGATTTCCGGCGGCACCGGGTCTGGCAAGACCACACTGATGAACGCCATGTCGCAATATATCCCCGAGGGCGAGCGCATCGTTACCATCGAGGACGCCGCCGAACTGCGCTTTCAGCAAGGCCACGTTGTGCGTTTTGAAACCCGCCCGCCGAACGTCGAGGGCACCGGAGAGGTGACCATCCGTACCTTGGTCAAGAACGCGCTCCGGATGCGCCCGGACCGCATCGTCATCGGCGAGATCCGCGGCGACGAGGTGCTGGACCTGTTGCAGGCGATGAACACCGGGCATGACGGCTCCATGTCGACGCTGCACGCCAATTCCCCGCGCGAGGCGCTGACGCGGGTCGAAAGCATGGCGGCGCTGGCGGGCTCCGATCCCTCCACCGGGATCGTGCGGCGGCAGTTGGCGGATGCGGTGCACCTGATCGTGCAGGTCTCGCGGATGCGGGACGGCAAGCGGCGCGTGACCTCGATTTCCGAGATCGCCGGGATCGCCGGGGATGCGGTGACCCTGCAGGAGCTGTTCGCCTACCAGGTCGATCCCGACAGCCCGCGCACCGAGGTGCGTGGCCGGTTCGTCACCACCGGCTACCGTCCGAAGTTCGCGCAGCGGGCGGCGGAATACGGCGTGGGCGACGACCTCGACGCGATCCTGAGGGGGGTGTGATGTCCCTGACCGTTCTGGTGTTCGTCCTCGGATTCCTGGTTACGGCGGCGCTGGCCCTGCTGGCGCTGATCCTCGCCGACCGGCACCGTCGTCGTCACCTGGCGCGCATGGCGCGGGCGCGGCAGGAGGTTGCGCGGGAAGAGGTCGCCGCCCTGCCGAAACGTCGCCGCGTGCGGGCGCATTGGCTGCTGCGCTGGGAGCGGCAGCTGGCGCAGGCGGGTCTACGGGTGTCGGTGGGGCGGCTGGTGGCCGGGGCGTCTCTGGCGGTGCTTGGCCTGTATGCCCTGTTGTTGCTGACGCCGCTGCACCCGGCCCTTGGTGCGTTGGTTGCGCTGGCCCTGCCGGGGCTGGGAGTCACGGCATGGGTGGCGCAGGCGCGGGCGCGCTACCGCATGGCCTTTACCAACGGTCTGCCCGAGGCGCTGGACGTCTTTGCCCGTGGTCTGCGCGCGGGGCGGCCCGTGGCGGACAGCCTTGCCATCGTGGTGGAGAACGCCGAAGGCCCAGTGGCCCGCGAATTCACCCGCTGCCGCGACGAGATGCGGCTGGGCACCACGCTGGCCGACACTCTGGCGCGGCTGAACGCGCGGATGCCCACGGCGGAGGTGAGCTTTTTCGCGGTGGCGACGGCGCTTCAGGCGGAGACCGGCGGCAACCTGATCGAGACCATGGAGAACCTCGCCATCCAGCTGCGCGAGCGGCGCAAGCTGCGGCGCAAGGCGCGCGCCCTGTCCTCCGAGGCGCGGGCCAGCGCGGGCATCCTCGCGTCCTTGCCCTTCGCCGTGGCGGGGCTGCTGCTGTACCTGAATGCGGGATACCTGTCGCCACTGTGGACCGATCCGCGCGGGCAGGCGATGAGCGCGCTCGCGGTGCTCAGCATCGGCGCGGGGATCGCCCTGATGATGCGGATGGGGAAGCTGAATGTTTGAGGCCGCGACCATAGGCTGGGCGCTGGCCCTGGGCTTTGGGCTGAGCCTGTCGCTGGCGGCCATGGGGCTGCTGGTGCAGGCAGAACGCGCCCGGCAGCGGCGGTTGGCCCGGATGGGCCGGGCGCGGGGCCTGCGCGAGGTGGCAGAGGTCGTGGAGCGCGGCGAACCCCGCCATCCGCTGCGCCGCATGGCCCGGCTGACGGGTGAGCGGCTGGCGGCGATGCTGGGCGGCGAGGCGCGCGAGACGGCGGCGGAACTGGCCTCGGCAGGCTATCGCGGGCGTGACGCGCTGCTGGTCTATGCCTTTGCCAAGACGGTGCTGCCGCTGGCGGCGCTGGTCGCCGGGCTGATGCGGGTCTGGGCCGTCTACCCCGTGGGCGTCGCGATGATCCTGCCCGTGGCGCTGGTGCTGGCCGCCGCGCTGGCGCTGTCCAAGGGGGTCGACATCTGGGTCGACCAGGCGCGGCGGCGGCGGCTGGCGGGCATCCGGGCGGGCTTTCCCGACCTGCTGGAACTGCTCGTCATCACGTCCGAGGCAGGGCTTGGCCCGCAACCGGCGCTGCATCGGGTGGCACGCGAGATGGCGCTGAGCAACCCTGCGCTGGCGGCAGAAGTGCTTGAGATGGTGTCGGAAATGCGCCTGACCAACGACCGGCGGCAGGCTTATGCGCGGCTCAACGCCCGCGTGCCGCTGCCCGAGATCGGCGTGTTCACCCAGACGCTGGACCAGTCCGACACCTATGGCACGCCGTTTTCCCGCGCCATGCGCACCCTGATCGGAGAGGCCCGCGCCAACCGCCTGATGCAGGTCGAAGAGCAAGCCGCCCGCCTGCCGGTCCTCATGACGCTGCCGCTGATCTTCTGCATCATGCCTGCCGTTTTCGTCGTGCTGATCGGCCCGGCGGCGCTGAGCGTGCTCGACAACATCCTGGCCGGAGGCTGACATGGGTCTGAAACGGTTTCTTATGCGCGAGGAAGGCGCGGTGGCGATCGAATTCGTGCTGATCGCGCCGCTACTGCTGACGCTGCTCTTTGGCACCATCGTGGTGGGCTACTACATGGGCCTCAGCCATTCGGTGCACCAACTGGCGGCGAGCGCGGCTCGGGCCTCGGTGCCGGGGCTGGACGCCGAGGAGCGCCGCGATCTGGCCGAGGCCTACCTGTCCAACGCGGGCCAGCACTACCCGTTGCTTGTGCCCTCGGCGGTCACGCCCACGGTCACGATGGAGGACGCGCCGGGCATGACGGTTCAGGTGGTCTATGCGCTGGACGGTGGGATTTTGGACATCGCCAATGGCTTTCTGAAGCTGGGGATCGAGGACATCCGGGGGCAAGCCTATGTCGCGTATTGATTTTTGGCAGGACGAAAGCGGCAATGTCGCCGTCATGGTGGCGCTCACGCTGACGGTGCTCATGGGGTTTGTCGCACTTGGGGTGGACGGCGGGTCGATGTACCGCGCCCGCGCGCAGGTGCAGGCGGTCAGCGACCTCGTCGCGGTCTCCGCCATGCGGGACACGGAGACGGCGCAGGTCAGGGCGGACGAGGTGGCCCGCGCCAATGCCCTGCCGGAAGCCGTCCAGAGCGTCGAGGTGGGGCGCTATCGCCGCAATCCGGCGCTGCTGCCCGAGGCTCGGTTCGAGGTGCTGGAGCCGGGGATACCCGGTGCCAATGCGGTGCGCGTGACCCTGACGGACGATACGCCGCTGCATTTCGCGCAGGTCATCAGTGACCGGTCCTCGGTGCGGCTCACGACCTCCGCCATGGCGGCGCGGACCGGGGCGGCGCGGTTTTCGCTGACCTCGCATCTGGCGCGGCTGGACGGTGCGAAGTTGAACGCCGCGCTGAGTGCGGGGCTTGGCGTGACCGTGGCGCTGAGCGCGGGCGAGATCGACGCTCTGGCCGCGACGCGGCTGTCGCTGGGCGAGGTGCTGGCGGTACTGGGCCAACAGACCGGGCTGGCAGAGCGTAACCCGGCGGCGATCCTCGACAAGGTGACGACTGCGGGAGCCTTGGCGCGCGCGGCGCGGGAGCTTGCGCCCGAAGCGTCGGGGTTGGACGTGGCGCTTGGGTCAGCGGTGACGTTGCCTTTGGCGGAGCTTGTGGCTGGCGCGGATACTTCGCTGGGCCTGACGGTGTCCGAGGCGCTGGCCGGGGCAGAGATTTCGGCGCTGGACCTGTTGCGCGCCATGGCGGCGGTGGGCCTGTCCGATCACGGGGTCGAGGTGGACACAGCCGCCGACATTCCCGGCCTGACGGACGTGTCGGCGCGGGTGCAACTGGCTGACAAGCCTGCGGTTTCCGGCTGGATGATGCTGGGCGAAGAGGGGGTGACACTGCACCGCCCTGCGGCCCGCGTTTTTGCCTCGCTCGACGTGGCACCCGCCCTGCTGGGCGCTCTGGCCTCGGGTGTGACGGTGACGAAGGTGAACCTGCCCGTAACGGTCGAGCTGGCGGGGGCAACCGCCACGCTGGACGAGATCACCTGCGATGCACCCGATCCCGCGACCGAGGTGGCGCGTTTCATCACCGCTCCGACGCCGCTGCATCCCGCGAACGGAACGTCGGTGGCGGCGCTGTACCTTGGCACGTTGGAGGCGGTCGCGGGGAGCGGGCCGATCGACCCTGCGGCGCTGGGGTTTGCGGATCTCCTGACGCTGGACCTGACGATTCCCGTCCCTCTGCTGCCGGACATCCGAGTGGCGGACCTGGTGGTGCAGGTGCGGTCCGCGGCCACCGTGGGGCAGTCGATGGTCGAGGAAATCGCGTTTACACGTAGTGACTTGCAGGCCGGGGATACGTTGGGGCGCTTTGGGTCGGGCGGTCTGCTGGGCAGCGCGGTGACGGGACTGCTGGACCCGGCGCATACGGAGATCCGGCTGAAGCCCGGGCAAGAGGGACTGGTGTCCGGCGTGGCGGCTTCGTTGCTGTCGATCGTGCTGACGGTGCTGCCGCAGCGGTTGCTGGAAACGCTTGCAGCGCCGCTGGATGCGACGCTGCATGAGGTTCTGACGGAGGCCGGGCTGGCGCTGGGAGAAGGGGAGCTGGAACTGCTCGACCTGAACTGCGAGGCGATCCGGCTGGTGCAGTGATCAGCGGGTCGCGGCGAGGGGCGCGCTGTCCGTGCGACGGGCGCGGCCCACCAGCGGCAGGACGTTGCGGACGGGGACGCGGGTCGCGGCCTCTTGTTCGCGGGCCATGCCGACCACTTCGTCGGTGACGAAGGCCATCAGCTGGTAGCGCGTCTCCAGCCCGGATTTCTGATAGATTTTCGTGAGTTGCGATTTGACGGTGGCCAACGCGCAGCCACGCATCTCGGCGATTTCGTTGTTCGAAAACCCCTTGGCGACAAAGATTGCCACGTCGGCCTCGGCTTGGCTGAGACCCCAGTCGGGGGCGTAGCGGGCGATGACCGTCTCCTTGGCCACGGGCGAGGCGGAGCCCGGGGCGAGTCGCTTGCGGCGCTGGTCATCCATCAGGCGGCGGAGGGCGCGCCATGCCAAGGCTCCTACGGCAGCGGTCATGGCGGTGAAGAAGGCGAACAATATCAACGTGGTAGACAGGTCCGCGCCGGGCAGGGCGAAATGCACCACCAGTGCGGTTTTCAGCGCGGCAATGCCGAGAACGAGGGTGCTGGCGGTTGTCAAGAAGCGGGCCATGGCGAAGTCCTTTGATACATGCTGATCGCATGAAAAACAGGAAACTATGGCTGATTTGTGTTTAATCGGAAATTAATGCGCAAAAGCCGTATCTTTTCAGATGGTTGCGCGGTCAACGCTGCCGCTGCGTCAGCCCAATAGCTTCATGCCGCGGTCCAGGCCCTCGAGCGTCATGGGCACCATGCGATCCTCGAAGATCTCGCGTATCATGTGAATGCTTTGCGTGTATTGCCAATGGTTTACGGGGACCGGGTTGATCCAGAGGTGGTTCGGCCACTGCTGGCGGGCGCGGTCCAGCCAGACCTGACCGGCTTCGGCGTTCCAATGCTCGTTCGCGCCGCCGGGATAGGCGATTTCATAGGGCGACATCGACGCATCACCCACGAAAATGCATTTGTAATCATGGCCGTAGGTGTTCAGCACATCCCAAGTTGCAGTCTGCGCGTCCCAGCGGCGGCGGTTGTCCTTCCAGACGCCCTCGTAGAGGCAGTTGTGAAAGTAGTAATGTTCGAGGTGCTTGAACTCGGCGCGCGCCGCCGAAAACAGTTCCTCCACCACCTTGATATGCGGGTCCATGCTGCCGCCAATATCGAGGAATAACAAGACCTTGACGGCATTATGTCGCTCTGGCCGGGTCTGCACGTCGAGGTAGCCGTTGTGCGCCGTGGCGCGGATGGTGCCGTCGAGGTCCAGTTCCTCGTGCGCGCCCTGGCGGACCCAACGACGGAGGCGTTTCAGCGCCACCTTGATGTTGCGCGTACCGAGTTCGACGCCATCGTCGAGGTTCTTGAATTCCCTTTTGTCCCAGACCTTTACCGCGCGTTTGTGACGCGATTCATGCTGACCGATGCGCACGCCTTCGGGGTTGTAGCCATAGGCACCGAAAGGCGAGGTGCCCGCCGTGCCGACCCACTTGGACCCGCCCTGATGGCGCCCTTGCTGTTCTTCAAGGCGTTTCTTCAACGTTTCCATGAGCTTGTCGAAGCCCCCTAAGGCTTCGATCTCGGCCTTTTCCTCCTCGGAGAGGTGCTTTTCCGCCATCTTGCGCAGCCAGTCCTCGGGGAGGTCCACGGCCTGTAGCACCTGTTCGACACCTATCGCCTCCAAGCCTTTGAAAGCCTTGGAAAATGCCTGATCGAAGCGGTCGAGGTGGCGCTCGTCCTTCACCATGGCGGAGCGGGCGAGGTAGTAGAACGCCTCGACGTCATAGGTGGCGAGGCCCGCCTGCATCCCTTCGAGGAAGGTCAGGTATTCGCGCAGGGAGACCGGCACGCCGGAGGAACGGAGGGTTTCGAAGAACGGGACGAACATGGGACGAGTCTTAGGCCCAAGGCACGGGCGGCACAAGAAGCCGTAAAGCGGGCGCGCGCCAGGGTTAAGGCAGCGTGCGGCCTACCATGGGTGGTGGTCGAGGCGCGGGACGGACCGAGGCGTTAACCGGATCGCGGGCCGCGTTTACCCTATATTACTGGTGAACCGGCCGGTTTGGCCCCTGTTTCCGGCCGGTTGTTAACCCTTTTCCATGGACGTTACGTCACAGCGGGTTAACGGGGCGAGAGACGCAAAACCCCGGCGCGGGGCCGGGGTTGGTCACGCGACGATTGCGCGTGGGTCAGGTCAGCATCTTTTCGACAAAGATGGTCAGGAAGACCCCGACCACGCCGAAGGCGATGCCATGCACCGCCGCGTATTGTGCGATGTCGAGCTTGTTGCCCTTGCGGCGGGATGCGCGCACCCCGCCGAGGATGGCGCCGAACAGCGCCGCGAAAATCACGATCATAGAGCGCCCAGTCTCCGTCTGGCGGGGTTCAGCGAGCCGACCTCGCGCAGCTTGGCGCGGACGGCCCAGTCGGAGCCGAAGCCGTAGCGTGCCCAGCCCAGAGAGTCCAGCCGGACGGAGCGTGCCTCGGTCGGGCGACCGGCGAGGTCGAGCGCCTCGGCGCGCAGCATCATGAGGGTGGCCAGCAGGGCGGCGTTCTCGTGGACCATGGCGGTGTCGAGATGCGCCTGCAACAGGTAAAGCGCGTCATCGGCACGGCCCGCGCTGATGGCATAGGCGGCCAGCTGCGAGGCGACATAGGCCCGGTGCAGCGCGGTTTCCGGGGCATTGCCGAAGTACCGCTGTGCGAGGACGAAATGGTCCTGCGCCGCCGCCGGATCGACCGACTGCAACAGGCGGCCCATGGCGTAATGCGAGAAGGCGCGGCGGTGATCGGACCAGCCCATGGCGGATGCGACCTTCAGCGCCTCGGTCGCGGCCTGACGGCGCTGCGCGGGGTTCGCGCCCGGTCCAAGCGCCGTCTGCACGGCGTCGATCCAGATGCGCGGGGTCTTGGCCAGCCGTTTCGGCGTGCCGCCCTGACCGCGCGGGTTGATGCGGGCAAAGATCGAGGGCAGGCGGTCGGCCACCTGGCTGCGGGTCATGCCCGTGCTCAGCGAGGGGTCGTAATAGGCGCGCAGGATCATCATGTCGAAGCCGGTCAGGACGGTGTGGACGTTGTCGTCGTTGAACACCGAATCCGGCAGGCGATAGAGGTCGTTGAGCGGGCCGATGGCCTGGGCCAGTTCCTCGTGCAGGCAGTCGCGGACCTCCTGCGGGGCGGCGTCGGCGGGCAGGAAGATGGTCAGGCGCTCGCGCTTTTTCAGTTGCGACCAGGAGGTCTGCTTGGTGCGGCGGGCTGCCATGTATTCCTTCAGCGAGGAGACATTCGGCACCACGAAGCAGGCGGCGGAGGGCAGCGCCTTGCGGATGTCGGCGCGCGAGACGGCCTGCACGTTGATGTTGGCCTGCGCGTTGCCGGTCATCGAGATGTTGATCCCGGCCTCGTTGCGCAAACGGTGCAGCAGGCGGTTCAGGTCCGGGGTCAGCGAGACCGGCGCGGGGCCGGAGACACGGACGGTGATCGGCCCTTCGAACCGGGTGAGGATCGGGAGCGGGCGGCCGGATTCCAGCGTGAACGCCAGGTCGAGGAAATCGCGCGCCATGTCCGAGTTGGAGCTGACGGGGGCCTGCGGACGCGGCACCGAGAAGCTCTTCATCGGGGGGAGCGCGGAATCGGCCCCCATCGACGCGGGCGAGGCGGCCCGGGTGGCGGTGTCATTGGTGGGCGCGACCGGCATGCAGGCGCCCAGCAGGAGGTATAGCGGGAGGACGAACTTACGGGCTTTGCTGCGCATCACGGTCTCTGGTACTTGATGAACGGGGTCAGGACGCCGATGCGGTCGTAAAGTTGCCGGGCGGTGTCATTGAACTCCTGAGTCAACCAGTAGACGCTGGGGGCACCGTGGTCGTCGGCGGCCTTGTAGACGCCTTCGATCAGGGCACGCCCGATGCCTTTGCCGCGCACGGAGGGGTCGGCGTAGAGGTCCTGCAGGTAGCAGACCTCTTCGATTTTCCAACCGTGGCGGTGGAACAGGTAGTGGGCAAGGCCCACGACGCGACCGTCCAGTTCGGCGACCAGCGCGTTGTAGTCACGCGGGTCGTCGCCGAGGAGGCGCTCGAATGTCGAGGCGTAGACCTGTTCGGGCAAAGTGGATTCGTAGAAGGCGAGATACGCCTTCCAGAGTTCACGCCACACAGGTTCATCCTCGGCACGCAGAGCGCGCACGATCAGAGCCGTTTCTTGGGACACTTGTAAGCCTGCCTGCTTTTTGGTTGCTCGGATGTTATGACCATCCAAGGTTTTTCTGTCCTCTGTGGGGACACTATAGGGCAAAAGCAGGAATTCTGGACAGACGGAAACTCGCCTGTGGGCAAAATTTTCCCAATTCCGGAAAATGGGGGTATTTTTGTAGTGTAATCAGGGCGTTGGGATGTGCAGCGCAGCAACACATCGGGGCTTAAACTTGGTTAATGACCGATTAACCAAAGCCAAGTTTGGCTGCAATGAGGCGAAAAGGACCGGATTGTGGATCAACCCTTTGGGGTGGGGCTATACGATGGAATAGGGTGTCGGATCAGGCCAGAAGCGCCAGCGAAAACAGCGTCAGCGCCGAGGTCCAGACGATCACCGGGGCGATGGAGTCGGTCTTGACCCCGTGCAGCAATGCGAGGGCAAAGGCCATGGCGCCCGACGGCCCGGCGGCGGTCAGGGTGACGAGGGGCGCCCAGTCTCCGGGCGGTTGCAGGGCGGACATGGTCAGCCAGACCAGCGCCGGAAAGGCCGCGAGTTTCAGCAGCGTGACCGTGGCGATGGTGGGCGACAGGCGCAGCGAGTGGCCCGAGAGGATGATCCCCAGCGCAAACAGCGTCAGCGGGGCGGCAGCGCGGCCCGAGAAGTCGAGCGCGGTAAAGACCGGATCGGGCAGGGTGGCGCCCAGGATGTTCAGGCAGGCCCCCAGCGCGATGGCGATCA
The DNA here is from genome assembly GCF_049800975.1 of Sagittula sp. S175. Classification (NCBI taxonomy): domain Bacteria; kingdom Pseudomonadati; phylum Pseudomonadota; class Alphaproteobacteria; order Rhodobacterales; family Roseobacteraceae; genus Sagittula; species Sagittula sp. S175. The sequence continues at coordinate 464,184 of NZ_JBNAGB010000001.1, read as the reverse complement.
GCACCGGGTTGGTGGCGAGGCGGCGGGCAGCGGGGGGCGCGCCTTCGGGGCGGCCCGCGATCAGGTCCGTCGTGATGATGAAGAAGGTGAAGGACACGGCGGAGTCCCACGCCACGATGCCGGTCACCGGCAGCACGGCGTCGGGGCCATAGATCAGCTGGGCGATGGGCCAGATATAAAGTAGCGTGTTGACGAAGATCACCGCCATCGACAGCAGCCATGCCTCCAGCCGCTCGCGTTTGAACACGCGGCGGAGCAGTATGTACGTCAGGATGAACAGGCCGACCTGCGCGCCCGCGTAGCCCGCCAGCGCCGGGGCCGAGAAGCCCGACCAGTCGAGCCGCGCTATCAGCGGCAGGATCAGCGCCGGTTGCAGCACCAGGAAGGCCACGCGGTTCAGCACCATCGCCTCGGCCCGGGTGACGTAATTCACCCGCCCCAGCGCGAACCCGAGCGCCAGCATCGCAAAGACCGGAAGGATGTCATGGGTGAGCACGGTCAGCATGGCGCTGACAGACCACGCGCGACGGGGGTTGGCAAGGCGGGGGCGGCTGGTGGGCGAATGGGCGGGTTCTTGCTGCGGGTGCAAAATGTGATGGAACGCGGGATGGGGCGACAGCGTCGGGTTGGTACGACGTCCACAAAGGAGAGAGACGATGACCCACGTGATGTTCCTGCCGCAGCAGATGATGCTGACCTCGATGCAGATGATGCAGAAGTTCTTTACCAGCTACATGGAGGCTTCGCAGCGGATGATGAAGCAGGGGATGGAGACGACCGAGGAGCTGTCCGAGGACGCCATGGAGACCGCCCGCGAGGTGAACTGGCAGGGCCAGGAGGCGCTGAAGCGGGCGACCGAAGAGGGCAAGTCCGCGATGCCGGTCTGACGGGGCCGGCTGGCTTGACAGGGGATGACGGGGGCGCGGCATGGCTGCGCCCTTTGTCGTTTGGGTGCAGGAGGGGTTTCGCGCGACCGGCGGGGCTTTGCACCTTGGTTATGGTTTGTCGCGCTTTGCGCGATGGGGGGGCTTTGCCGCCCGATTTAAGGTATGTCGTGCTTTGCACGACGGGGGGCTTTGCCGCCCGATTTATGAATTGTCGTGCTTTGCGCGACGGGGGGCTTGGCCCCCGATTTAAGGTATGTCGTGCTTTGCACGACGGGGGGCTTTGCCCCCCGACCCCCAGAGGTATTTTTGCCAAGAAGAAGCAGGGGCGCGGTGGGTCTGGTCAAGGGGGGCTTTGGGTGCGGTGGTGCTGGCGCGGCTGGCGGGTTTGCGGCTAGGGTCGGGCGCAAAGGGGAGGCTTTTTCATGGGCATGACGGGCGGGATGACGGGTACGGCAGCGGACGGGACCACGGATGGGACTACGGGCGGCACCACGGGCGCGATGACGGCGGGCAGCGCGCTTTTTGCGCGGATGAAGATGCTGGGCGTGGATTGGGTCTTTGCCAATTCCGGCACGGATTTTCCGCCCATCATCGAGGGGCTGATCGCGGCGCGGGCGGCGGGGATCGACTTGCCGCAGGCGCTCACCATTCCGCACGAGCATGTGGCCGTGGGCATGGCGCATGGGGTCTGGCAGGTGACGGGCCGCGCGCAGGCGGTGATGTTGCACACCAACGTGGGCCTGTCGAACGGCGCGACCGGGGTCATCAACGCGGCCTGTGACCAGGTGCCGATGCTGGTGATGTCGGGGCGCACGCCGGTCATGGAGGGCGGGCGGTTTGGCGCGCGCACGGTGCCGATCGGCTGGGGACAGGAGATGTACGACCAGACGGCCCTCGTGCGGGAGGCGTGCAAGTGGGACTACGAACTGCGGTTCCCGGAACAGGTGCCGGCGCTTCTGGACCGCGGGATGGCCGTGGCGGAGTCCCTGCCGAAGGGGCCGGTCTACCTGAGCCTGCCGCGCGAGGTTCTGTGCGCGCCGTGCCCCGAGGCGGCGGTGGCCGCGCCGGTGCGGATGGCCCCGGCGGTGGGGGTGGCGTCGGAGGCCGCCGTGGCCGAGGCGGCGGCGCTGCTTGCGGGGGCAAAGCGGCCGCTGGTGATTGCGCAGCGTGGGGTTGGTGCGGCCTTCGAGGCGTTTCGGGCCTTTGTCGAGCGTTGGGGGCTCCCGGTCTCGCAATACTGGGCGAACCGGGTGTCGCTGGCGGCGTCCTCGCCCTGCGCGGTGGACTGGATGCCGGGGGACTGGCTGGCCGAGGCGGATGTGGTCCTGGTGATTGATGCGCTGGCACCGTGGTGGCCGGATCGGATGCCTTTGGGAGAGGAGGCCAGGGTGATCCAGCTGGGGCCGGACCCGCTGTTCGCGCGGACCTCGCCGATGCGGAGCTTCCCTGCGGATGTGGTGCTGGCCGGAGAGACGGCGGCGTCGTTGACCGCGCTGATGGCGGCGGTGGACGGGCTGGGCGGCGAGGAGGCGGTGATCGCCGCGCGGGCGGCGCGTTTGGCCGAGCGGGCGGCGGCTGTGCGCGCGGCGTCGCTGGCGCGGGCCGAGGCCGGGTGTCGGGCGCCCATGACGAAGGACTGGGTCGGGCTGTGCGTGCAGCGCGCCGCCGGGGGGCGGGCATTTTCCGTGTTTCACGAGTTGGGCTGCCCGCTGGTGTCGCTGGGGATCGAGGACCCTCTGGGCTATTTCCAGGAGCCGCATTCGGGCGGTCTGGGCTGGGGCTTGCCCGCCGCCATGGGCGCAAAGCTGGCCGCGCCGGAGCGGCTGGTCTTTGCGACGGTGGGCGACGGCAGCTACATGTTCGCCAACCCGGTCGCCTGTCACCAGGTGATGGAGGCGCTGGGGCTGGGCGTGGTGACGCTGGTGCTGAACAACGAGGAATGGGGCGCGGTGCGGGCGTCCGTATCCGGGGTCTACCCGGAGGGAATGGGGGCGAAGGCGAACGAGGTGCCGCTGACATCGCTGCGCCCGTCGCCGGATTTCACCAGGGTGGCCGAGGCGAGCCGGGGGTATGCGGAACGGGTGGAGCGCGGCGAGGACCTGCCGGGCGCGCTGGCACGGGCGATTGCCGCGGCGGACGCGGGGCGACACGCGCTGCTGGATGTGGCGATTGCGCGGGAGTGAGTGTCAGGACCCTTGTGGGATGTCAGCGGACGGGCGCAGGCGGTTCAACCCGTCCTGAAGGGCGGTGCAGAGCCTTTGAGCCTGTGCTCCGGTGGAGGTGTGCAGGAAGGTGTAGCCGTCCAGCCCGGAGGTGCCGAGTATATGCAGTTGGACGAGGGTCCGATGGTCCTCCAGACCGGGGCCGGAGCCGTCAAGGGCGACGTGGGACAGCTGTGAGAGCGGTGCGGACCAATGCCCCCGCCGCAGCCGGGAGGTGTCCCGGACGGCGATCCGATCCTGACCGGTGTCCATGGTGACAGTGACGGTGCCCCGGAAGCTTCGCCATGCGAGGATCAGGGCGATCAGCGCTCCGGCCAGCAGGACCATGGCCCCGTCGGAGCCATGGCGCGTGTTCGTGTAGAGGGCGCCGCCGAGGAAAACGACCGCGGCGCCGAGGGCGAACAGGGCCGCGCCGCGGAAATCGTCGCGGATCACCAGTCGGGTTTCGGTGGACGCGAGAACCTGCACCGGACGGGCCGGTCCTTAGCGTTCCCGCCGCGCCATGAAGGCCAGCCGTTCGAACAGATGCACGTCCTGCTCGTTCTTCAGCAGCGCCCCGTGGAGTTTCGGCAGCGCGTTCGCGCCGTCGCGTTTCAGGTCTTCGGGCGTCAGGTCCTCCGCCAGAAGCAGCTTCAGCCAGTCCAGCACCTCGGAGGTCGAGGGCTTCTTCTTCAGCCCCGGCTGCTCGCGCAGTTCGAAGAACTGGGTCAGGGCAACCGTCAGCAGCTGATCCTTGATGTCCGGGAAGTGCACGCGGACGATCTGGCGCAGGGTGTCCTGATCGGGAAAGCGGATGTAGTGAAAGAAACAGCGGCGCAGGAAGGCGTCGGGCAGCTCTTTCTCGTTGTTCGAGGTGATGATGACGATGGGGCGGGTGCGGGCGGCGATGGTCTCTCCGGTCTCGTAGACGTGGAATTCCATGCGGTCGAGTTCCTGCAACAGGTCGTTGGGGAACTCGATGTCGGCCTTGTCGATCTCGTCGATCAGCAGGACGACCTTCCGGTCGGTGTCGAAGGCCTGCCAGAGCTTGCCCTTCTTGATGTAGTTCTTCACGTCGTGCACGCGCTCGTCGCCCAGCTGGCTGTCACGCAGGCGCGAGACGGCGTCGTATTCATACAGACCCTGCTGTGCCCGCGTGGTGGATTTGACGTTCCACTCGATCATCGGCAGCCCCAGCGAGGCGGCCACCTGACGGGCCAGTTCGGTCTTGCCGGTGCCGGGCTCGCCCTTGACCAGCAGCGGGCGTTCCAGCGTGATGGCGGCATTCACCGCCATGGTGAGGTCGTCCGTGGCGACATAATCCTGGGTGCCGTCAAAGCGCATGGGTCTCTCCTGTTCGTTGCTGACAGGGGTAAAGGCGCGGGCGGCAGGGTGCAAGATGCGCGCCGCCCGACTGGTGCGGCGCCTTGTGCTTCTTCTTGGTGCAAATACTCCGGGGTCCGGAGGTGGAACCCCCGGTGGATCGGTGCCGTCAGGCGCCGAAACCCATAGCTGCATCACTCGCCCGGTGGATCGTCCGAGACGGCAAGGGTGCCCGCGCGGGAGGACGTATCGGGCGACCAGCCGGTCATCACGGTCCAGCCCTTCATCGGGGGGCAAAACGTGCCTTTGGCGAGGTCTGCGCCACACCCGGAGCGACCAGAATCGCTGCGGTTGCGAAGGTTGCTGCGAAAGCACGCATCGGTGTTTCCGTGGTCGTCCGTGCCGCGCCGGGGCGGCCGAACGGTTGTAACATGGGGTTATGGTTAACGGTGCCGGGCACCTGCTCGGACGGACAGGAAACCGGCCCCGTTGCCCTGTCAAGCGCTCCAAAGCACAGGCGCGCGGGGTTTGGCGAAGGCTGGTAAACAAATGCTCACTTTTGGTTTCACGCAGGGCGGGAAAACCCCCTCGGAAACGCGCTATTGTGTAGTGACAATGGGGGGCGAAGGGGGTAAGTGACCGCCCTAGGGGTGCCAGATATCTAAGGAATTTCAGTATGACGGATATTGGCGTTGATGAGGGAGCGGATATGAAAGCAGAGACCTTTCTGCCCGAGGACTATCGACCGGCCGAAGATGAACCTTTCATGAACGAGCGCCAGCTGGAGTATTTCCGGCGCAAGCTGCTCGACTGGAAAGCGGACCTTCTGGAGGACAGCCGGGACACCATCGAGGCATTGCAGGACAGCACGCGCAACATTCCCGACGTGACGGACCGGGCCTCGGAAGAGACCGACCGCGCGCTGGAACTGCGCACGCGGGACCGCCAGCGCAAGCTGGTCAACAAGATCGACGCGGCGCTGCGCCGGATCGACGAGGGCGAGTATGGTTACTGCGAAGTGACCGGCGAACCGATCTCGCTGAAGCGCCTCGATGCCCGTCCGATCGCGACCATGACGCTGGAGGCGCAGGAGCGTCACGAGCGCCGCGAGAAGGTGCATAGGGACGACTGATCGCGTCCGCGATCGGGGCGACGATTGATCGCGTCCGCGATCGAGGCGACGACTGATCGCATCCGCGATCGGGGCGACGACTGACGCGGTCAGGCTGGCCTGTCCGGTTGGAGACGGGCCGGATCGGAGCGCGACAAAGGTACGACAGGGGACGTCGGGGGCTTGCCCCGGCGTCCTTTTTCGTTTCCATGGCGGCATGGAACTGGATGGGCTGAAAGTCGCCGTTGTCGGCGCTGGGATTGGCGGACTGGCGGCGGCGCTGTGCCTGCGGACGCGCGGCGCGGATGTGCTGGTGCTGGAGCAGGCGGAGGCGATCCGCGAGGTCGGCGCGGGCATCCAGGTTTCGCCCAACGGGATGAAGGTGCTGCGGGCTCTGGGGCTGGCCGAGGACCTGCGGGCGCGCACCGTCGGGGGCCGTGCCGTGGTGCTGCGGGATTATCGCGGCGCGCAGGTGCTGCGGATGGAGCTGTCGGCGCTTGAGGACGCGGGCGATTACCGTTTCGTGCATCGGGCGGATATAATCGAGCTGTTGGCGGGTGCGGCGCGCGATCGCGGGGTGAAGATCCGTCTGTTGCAGAAGGCGACCGAGGTGGTGCCGGGCGCTCCGGCGCGGGTCGTGCTGTGTCACGGCGATCACGTCGAGGCGGACCTGGTGGTGGGCGCGGATGGTCTGCATTCGGTCTTGCGGCCCGTGTTGAACGGCTCTGCCGCGCCGTTCTTTACCGGGCAGGTGGCCTGGCGGGCGGTGGTGCCCAACGTGGTGGATCATCCGCCCGAGGCCTGGGTGCACATGGGGCCGGGGCGGCACGTGGTGAGCTATCCCCTGCGTGGCGGCGAAATGGTGAACCTTGTCGCGGTCGAGGAACGGCGCGGCTGGGTCGAAGAGGGCTGGGCGCAGGTCGATGACGCGGCCAACCTGCGCGCGGCCTTTGCGGCGTTTCGCGGACCGGTCACACGGCTGATTTCCGAGGTGGAGCAGCCCGGCTTGTGGGGTCTGTTCCGGCATCCGGTGGCGCAGACGTGGCACGGCACGGGCGTGGCATTGCTGGGCGATGCGGCGCATCCGACGCTGCCCTTCCTCGCGCAGGGGGCGAACATGGCATTGGAGGACGCCTGGGCGCTGGGTGCGGCGGTGGGCGCTGAGGGCTTGGGTGGTCTGGCGCGGTATCAGGACTGGCGGCGCGACCGTGTGGCGCGGGTCATCGCGGCGGCCAATGGCAATGCGTGGAAGTACCACCTGCGCAATCCGCTGGTGCGCGGCGTGGCGCATATGGGTCTTGGGCTCGTCGGGCGGCTGGCGCCGGAGAAGATGCTGCGGCAGTTCGACTGGGTATACGGCTATGACGTCACGCGGCTAGGCGGGTAAAAGACCTTTCGTCCGAAAGGTCTTGGGCCGCGCGTGGGGCGGGGGAAGAGTTTTCGGACGAAAACTCTTTGGCTGAGGGATGGCGACGTTTGTCCTGTGGCGGGGGCGTTGGGGCCGCTTTAAACTCACCAAAGCAGCAAGCTTCGGGGCCGGTCTTCTCTTGTTGCCTGACGTGACAGAGCCCGCCCCGGCCGGACAAGCAAAATAGCCGTATCCCCCTGCGGGGGCCCCTCGGCGATTTGGCTTGCAGGCCGGGTCTGCCTCTGTCCCTCTGGACACAGGCGAAGAACGGCTCCGAAGCAGCGGCCTTGGGGTGTGGAGCATGGGAGAGAGCGATGGCGCAGACCGATGAAACCTTGTTTGACCGGATTCCGGAGCAGGCCCTGGCGTGGCACCGGGCCGGTGTCGGTGCGGTCCTGGCGACCGTGGTGGAGACCTGGGGGTCGGCGCCGCGTCGTGTCGGATCGCAACTGGCGATTTCCGGCGAGGGGGTGATCGAGGGCTCAGTCTCGGGCGGATGTGTCGAGGGGGCGGTGATCGTCGAGGCGCTGGAGGCCCTTGAGGACGGCGGGGCGCGCGAGCTGGAGTTCGGCGTGTCGGACAACGATGCCTTTGCCGTGGGGCTGGCCTGTGGCGGCACCATCCGGGTGCTGGTGGAGCCTGTGGGCAAGGTGATCCCCGAGGCGCTTCTGGCGGAACTGTGTGCTGCGCGGGCGGCGCGCGAGGCGGTGGCCTACGTGGTCGATCTGGACAAGGGCGAGCGGCGGCTGGTGCGGGAGGGCTTTGCCGATCGGTTCCGCATGGATCGGTCCGGGTTCGAGGAGGACAGCCGGGTTTTTGTCGGTGTGCACAACCCGCCCTTGCGGTTGATCGTGGTGGGTGCGGTGCATATCGCGCAGGCTCTGGTGCCCATGGCGCGGATTGCGGGGTATGACCCGGTCATCATCGACCCGCGCGAGACCTTTGGGTCCGAGTTGCGCTTTCCCGGCGAGCGGCTGGTGCATGACTGGCCGGACGAGGCGGTGGAGGCCATCGGTCTGGACGGGCGCACGGCGCTGGTGCTTTTGACCCATGATCCGAAGCTGGACGATCCGGCGCTGGAGAAGGCCTTGCGGTCGAAGGTGTTCTACATCGGTGCGCTGGGGTCGACGCGGACCCATGGCAAGCGCCAGACGCGGCTGGAGGCGGCGGGGTTCTCGGAGGCGGAGATTGCGCGCATTCATGGCCCGGTGGGGCTGGATATCGGTGCCTCCGGCCCGTCCGAGATCGCCGTGTCGATCCTGGCCGAGATGACCCGCGTGTTGAGGAAAGGCGCGTGATCTTTGGCGAGGTAGCGCTGGAGGCGGCAGAGGGCTGCGTGCTGGCCAATTCGCAGGAACTGCCCTCGGGCAAGTTGAAGAAGGGCATCGTGCTGGGGCCGTCCGAGGTGGCGCTGTTGCGCGATGCCGGGCTGGAGAGCGTGCTGGCGGCGCGGCTGGAATCGGGTGATCTATCGGAGGATGTCGCCGCCGAGCGGCTGGCGCGGGCGTTGGTGCCGGACCCGGAGCGGGCCGGTTTGCGCCTGGGAAAGGCGTCGACCGGGCGGGTCAATGTCCATGCCGAGGCGCCGGGCGTGGTCGAGGTGCTGGCGGATCGCATCCATGCGCTGAACGCTGTCGATCCGATGATCACAGTGGCCACCGTGCCGGAGTGGCAGCGCGTCGGGCCTCGATCCATGGTGGCGACGGTGAAGATCATATCCTACGCGGTGTCGGAGGCGGCGTTGGAGGCGGCATGCCATGCGGGGCAGGGTGCCTTGCGCCTGCGGCGGGTGGTGGTGAAGACGGCGCAGTTGATCCAGACCTCGGTGTCCGGCGAAGATGACGGGGCCAAGGGCCAGAAGGTGACGGCGGAGCGGCTGGAGCGGCTGGGCGTGGCGCTGGGACCAGTCTGCGTGGTGCCGCATCGGGTGGACGCACTGGCCGAGGCGGTGCGGGGCGTGACGGCAGATGTGGTGTTGATTCTGTCGGGCTCGGCGACTTCGGATATGCTGGACGTGGCACCGCAGGCGGTGCGCGCGGCGGGCGGCGTGGTCGAGAGTTTCGGCATGCCGGTGGACCCGGGGAACCTGCTGTTCTTTGGTCGCCTGGGCGACAAGCCCGTGATCGGATTGCCGGGTTGTGCGCGCTCTCCGGCGTTGAACGGGGCGGATTGGGTGTTGGAGCGGTTGCTGTGCGGCGTTGCGCTGAGCGGGGCCGATGTGGCGCGCATGGGGGTTGGTGGCTTGCTCAAGGAGATCCCTGTACGCGGCCGATTGCGCGAGGCGTGAGGGTGTGGGCTGGGTATGCGGCTGGGTCCGGGTGTGAAGGTGGGGGTGATCTGATTGTGTGCTGCGCACGCTTTTTGGTTTGGTTTTCAGCTTCGGGACTCACCAAAGCGAAAGCCCGCTTTCGCTGCGAAGCCGACCATCCCCTGAGCCTTGCCTGACAGGACCCCGCGTCCGCGCCAAGCAAAATAGCCGTATCCCCCTGCGGGGGCCCCTCGGCGATTTGGCTTGTCCCGACCACGGGCCCCTGTCCGGGCGGCATCAGGCGACGGACGGCTCCGAAGCGAAAGCGGTCGGCCCAAGCCCCGTCTTGGGCCGACCGGCGGGAAGGCTGCCTTGTCCGCAGGACAAGGTCAGCACCCGCACGGCGCCATTCCGGGTGCAACAGTTTTGCCCAAGTCCCGTCTTGGGCCGACCGGCGGGAAAGCTGCCTTGTCCGCAGGACAAGGTCAGCACCCGCAGGGGGAGGGGACGGGTGCGCGGGATCGGTCAGGCGGCGTCTTTGGCCGACCGGCGGGTCAGGACGGTTTGTCGGCGATGAGGTCGATCAGGGCGGAGCGGCCTGTGTGGCCGGGGCCTTCGGTCAGGACCTTGTCGTAGGAGGCGAGGCGCAGGATGTGCAGGTCTTCGAAGGCTCGGGCGAGGAGGTCCTCGGTGTAGAGGTGGTCGGGGTGGCGCGGGCCGCCGCTGGCGTTGTCCAGTTGCGCGAGGCTGTAGCCCGACAGCATGAGGCGCCCGCCGGGTTTCAGGGCGCGCTTCAGCCCGGCAAAGGTCGCGTCGCGCAGGGCGGGCGGGGTGAACTGCCAGTGGATCGCCACCACGAGGTCGTATTGTGTGGCGTCCCAGTCCCAATGCGCGATGTCGGCCTCGTGCAGGGCGAGGGGGACGCCGTGGCTGTCGGCCAGCTTGCGGGCCTTGGCCAGCGCATTGGGGGCGCCGTCGAAGGCGGTGACGCTGAGGCCCTGGCGGGCAAGGAAGCAGGCGTTGCGGCCTTCGCCCTCTGCCACCGAGAGGGCGGTGCCGGTGCGGGGAATCAGCCCGGCGTTGTCGCGCAGGAAGGCGGTGGGTTCGGTGCCGTAAAGATAGTCGTCGCGGTCGAACTTGGCGTTCCAGTCGAGCGGATCCATGGGGGCTCCAATTCGTAATTGTTATGGTATAACGTGACTTTCTTTTGGCACGTGCCGGGGCGGGAGGTCAAGGCGGTCGAGGGGGCGGCAAAGCAAAAGGCCCGCCGGTGGGGCGGGCCTGTCATCGTGGTGTCTGTCCGGCAGAGGGGCCGGACTCGGGTGACCAGGGTCACTTGGCCGGGGCCGGTCCGATCATCATGACCATCTGGCGGCCTTCCATCTTCGGCATGTTCTCGACCTTGCCGACCTCTTTCACGTCCTCTGCGACGCGTTCCAGAAGCTCGCGGCCGAGGTTCTGGTGGGCCATCTCGCGGCCACGGAAGCGCAGGGTGATCTTTACCTTGTCGCCATTCTCGAGGAACTTGAGGACGTTGCGCATCTTGACGTCGTAGTCATGGGTGTCGGTGCCGGGACGGAACTTCACCTCTTTGACTTCGATGATCTTCTGCTTCTTGCGGGCCTCGGATTCACGCTTCTGCTGTTCGTACTTGAACTTGCCGAAGTCCATGATCTTGCACACCGGAGGGGTGGCGTTCGGCGAGATCTCGACCAGGTCGAGCCCGGCTTGTTCGGCCATTTCCATCGCGCGGGCGGGGGTGACCACGCCGACGTTCTCGCCCTCTGCGCCGATCAGGCGGATTTCGGGGGCGCGAATGCGGTCATTGATCCGGGGTCCGGTCTCGCGGGTGGGCGGCGCGTTGTGGGGTCGGCGTCCTATCTGAATGCTCCATTTTGCATTTTACGTCAGGGCGGCAAGGTAAACTTCGCGGGCCTTGCTTTCAAGCGCCAAATCGGTGTCACGCAGGGAGATTCATGCGGTTTTTCCTTGCGGATGCTGCATCGCGGCGTAACATTCCGCCCGGGCGCGTGAGGTGCCCGTGTTTCAAGTGACCGATCAGAGGGGGCAACGCCATGGGAAAACAGATCCTGGCCGTCGTCGTGGGGGCTGCGGCCATCGCGGCTTATATCTTTGCGACAAGCAAGGGCGAGGAGGTCGCGCCGGCGGTGCAGGCCAGCGCCGAGGCCGTGACGGAAACGGCGGATTCGGCGGTCGAGGCGGCGTCTGACGCGGTGGCGGTTGCCGAAGAGGCGGCGCAAGAGGCGGGCGATGCGGCTGCCGAGGCCGTGGCGGACGCGGTCGAGGCCGTCGAAGGCGCGGCGGATGCGGCGGTCGAGGCTGCGGCGGAGGCGGCAGAAGCGGCGGCTGATGCGGCGGTGAGCGCGGCGGATGCGGCGGAAGGCGCGGCAGAGGAAGCGGTTGCAGCGGCCTCGGAAGCGGCGGATGCGGCGGCGGATGCCACCACGGATGCGGCCGTGGCAGCGGCGGAAGGTGCGGCAGAGGCCGCCCAGGCGGCCACCAACGCGGCAGAGACGGCAGCCTCGGCGGCCGATCGCGCGGCGGATGCGGCGGCGGATGCGGTGGACGAGGCCGCGACCATGGCGGCGGCCACGGGCAGCGAGACGGCGGCAGCGGCGGCGGAGGCTGCGCAGGCGGCCGCGGATACCGCCTCGGATGCAGCGGCTGTGGCGGCTGATGCGGCGGCAGGTGCGGCGGACAATGCGGCGCAGGTCGCGGCGGACACGGCAGCCGAGGCGGCGGAGACCGCCGTGACGGCAGCCGGAGAGGCGGCTGATGCGGCGTCGCAGGCGGCAGAGGCCGGTATCGCGACAGCGCGCGAAAGCGTTGCAACGGCTGCGGATGCGGCAGAGCAGACGGCTGCGGCCACGGCTGAGGCCGCTGGCACGGCGGCGCAAACGGCAGCGGACACGGCGGCTGAGGCGGCAGATGCCGCCGTTGCGGCTGGCGAGGCGGCGGTGGCTGCCGGTGAAGACGTGGCAGAAGGCGCGGTGGATGCGGCCAATGCGGCGGTGACCGTGGCCTCCGAAGCGGTGGATGTGGCGGCGGGGGCCGCTGCGGATGCGGCGCAGGCGACGCAGGAGGCGGCAGCCGCCGCCGAGACCGCCGTGGAAATGGCGGAAGAGGCCAAAACGGCGACGACCGGGACCGCCGGGGAGACGGTGGATGCTGTTGATGAGGCGAAGACGGCGGTGGCCGAGCTGCTGACCGTGGACGGTTTCGATTATGACAAGCTGGCCGAGTACATCGACGGTTCGGACCTGAGCAACCTCAAGAAGATCTCGGCCAAGGCCGCGCTGGATGCGGTCAAGGACAGCCCGGAGATCACGCAGACCGCGCTGGATCAGGTGAAGGTCCTGTTGGGGCTGGAAACCGAAAACTGAGGCGCGGTTCAGGACCGTTCCGAAGGGGCGGCCGCGCCACCTGCGCGGCCTTTTTCATGTCCGCCGTTGTCAGATTGTGCGCCTGCGGCGCGCCGGTTGAGCGCGGCTGCGCCGCGCCGCCTGCCTCCGGCGGAGGGTATTTGGATCAAGATGAAGGCAGGGGTGCGCTGTTGTCCCTTCATCTTGATCCAAATACCTCGGGGAGCGCGAGGGGCAGCGCCCCTCGTCTTTTGGCTTTTCGGCAGCGAAAAGGCCGCGTTTCGAGACGCGGCCTTCTTGTCGGTTCGGGGTGTGGTCGGGCCGGGTTATCTGGCCCGATCGTCTGACCTCAGTCGAGGAAGGCCTTTTCCACCACGTAGTGTTTCGGGTCGGAGTTGGCGCCCTCTTCGAGGCCGTAGCCTTCGAGCATGTCCTTCAGTTCGAGATTGAAGGCGAGGTTGCCGCAGATCATCGCGCGGTCGGTCTCCGGATTGATCGGCGTCACGCCGAGGTCGGCGAAGGCCTCGCCCGAGCGCATCAGGTCGGTGATGCGGCCCATCTTCGGTGACTGTTCCCGCGTGGTGGTGGGGTAGTACTTGATCTTCTTCCAGAAGCCTTCGCCGATGACCTCGTTCAGCAGTTCGTCGGTTTTCAGGCCTTCGATGAGGGCGGCGCCGTAGTGCAGTTCGGCTTCTTCGCGGCAGGTGTGGGTGATGATGACCTCGTCGTAATCCTCGTAGGTCTGCGGTTCGCGCAGGAGCGAGGCGAAGGGGGCAAAGCCGGTGCCGGTGGCGAAGAACCACAGGCGCTTGCCCGGCAGCAGGGCGTCATGCACCAGCGTGCCGACGGGCTTGGGGCGCAGGACGATCTCGTCGCCCACCTGGATGTGTTGCAGGCGCGAGGTGAGCGGGCCGTCCTCGACTTTGATCGAGTAGAATTCCAGTTCCTCGTCCCAGCTGGGCGAGGCGATGGAATAGGCGCGCAGCAGCGGCTTTTCGCGGCCGGTCTTTTCGTCGGTGGTCATCAGACCGATCATGACGAATTCGCCGGAGCGGAAGCGCATCGACGCGGGGCGCGTGCAGCGGAAGCTGAACAGGCGGTCGGTCCAGTGCTTCACCTCGGTCACGGTTTGGGCGTCGGGGACGGCTTTCTTTGCCGGTTGCTGAGGGGCGGCGGTGGCGGTTGCTTCGGTCACGGGGCTCATCTCGGTCATGGTCAGTGTTGCAGGGGGTCTAGACCTGCACCTCATATCTAGCTTTGATCTGTGTCAGGCGAAACGCGGTTTGTGGTCGCGTGTCGTGGTGGCTCAGCCGCGGACGCGGGACTGGTAGTCGTGGGCCTGCCAGTCGGCGCGGAACTGCCATTGCTCGGCGGGTTGGCGTTGGGCCAGATCGTCGGAGATCTCCACCTCGTCAAAGCCGCAGCGGCGCGCCATGGCGTATTGGTCGGCCAGCACGTGGCCCTTGGCGCGCAGGGTGCCCGAGAAGCCCTTCAGGCGCAGGATGCGGGCGAGGGAGAAGCCGCGGCCATCGGCGCTGGAGGGGAAGGCGATGCGGATATGGGTCGCGGTGCCCGGGTCGAGCGTCGCCGGATCGGTGTCGCTGGCGAGGTCTAGGAAGGCGATGTCGTCGGCGGGGTGAAAGCCGGTGTCGCGGACGATGATGGTCATGTGTCGGGTCCTTTTCAGGGGGGAGAGTCGGGGCCGAGCCCCGACCTACGCATTACGATGTGGAGCGCACGGGTTTGCCGTCGGCGCCGAAATGGATGCCGCATTCGACCTTGTCCTGACCGCGCCAGCGGCCCGCGCGGGGGTCTTCGCCCGGCGCGACCTTGGACGTGCAGGGGGCGCAGCCGATCGACGGATAGCCCTGTGCCACGAGCGGGTGCTTTGGCAGGCGGTTTTCCTCCATGTAGGCGCGGACGTCGTCGGGGCCCCAATGGGCGAGCGGGTTGACCTTGATCCGGCCGGTGGCTTCTTCGAGTTCGAAGAAGTCCATCTCGGCGCGGGTCTTCGACTGGTAGCGCTTGCGCCCGGTGATCCAGCCGTCGAAGCCTTCGAGCGCCTGTTCCAGCGGCTGGGTCTTGCGCAGGTCGCAGCAGCGGTCCTGGTCGGAGAGTTTCAGCGCGCCATAGGGGTCGTGCTGTTTCAGCATCGCCTCGTCGGCACGGATGATGCGCAGGTCCGTGAGGTGCAGCCGTTCGGCCACCTCCTGCTGGTAGGCCAGGGTTTCCGCGAACAAGAGCCGGGTGTCGATGAAGAGCACCGGCGTCTTGCGATCCACCATGGCCACGAGGTGCAGCAGCGCCACCGATTCCGCGCCGAAGGACGACACCATGGCGATCCTGCCCGCCTCGGGGTCCTTGAGCGCGCCGGTCAGCACCGCCGTCGCCGAGTGGTGGCGATAGCGCGCGTTCAGCGTGGCGACGCGGGCGCGCTTGGCCTCCAGGTCCTCGGCCTCGGGCGTTCTGCCCGTGGGGGTGTCGTTGAGGGCCAGCATGTCAGGCGGCTTTCGACCGTTTGGCGGTTTCGCCGTAGAGCGCCAGTTTGAACGGGTCCATGCCGACACGGCGGAAGGTTTCGAGGAAGGTTTCCCCGGGGGTGGCGCGCTCGGCGAGGTAGGTGTCGACGATCTTCTCGATGGCCGGGACGATCTCGTCCGCCGAGAAGCCGGGGCCGGTGCGTTCGCCCAAGGCCAGCGTTTCGGTGTGGTCGCCGCCAAGTGTCACCTGGTAGTTCTCGACGCCCGCGCGGTCTAGGCCGAGGATGCCGATATGGCCCACGTGGTGATGCCCGCAAGCGTTGATGCAGCCGGAGATCTTGATCTTCAGGTCGCCGATCTCGTGTTCCAGTTTGAGTTCATCAAAGCGGGTGGCGATCTGCTGGGCGATCGGGATCGAGCGGGCGGTGGCCAGCGCGCAGTAGTCCATGCCGGGGCAGGCGATGATGTCCGAGATCAGGCCGATGTTGGCGGTGGCCAGCCCGTGTGCCTTCAGGATCTTGTGGATCACCGGCAGGTCGGATTTGTGGACGTGGGGCAGGACGACGTTCTGCTCGTGGCTGATGCGCAGTTCGTCATGGGCATAGTCGCGGGCGATCTGGGCCATGACGCGCATTTGCTCGGCGCTCGCATCACCGGGCGTGGCGCCATGGGCCTTCAGCGAGATCTGCGCGATGGCGTAGCCGGGGGCCTTGTGGTCGCTGAGGTTGGTGTCGGCCCAGGCGCGGAAGACCGGGTCGGCCGCGTAAGCGGCGTCGAAGGCGTCGGTCGGCGCGTTGCGGAAGGCGGGCGGCTGGAAGTGGGCCTTGATCTCTTCGAAGAGGTCCATGTGCGCGCCGTTGAAGGTCGGGCGGACGAGGGCGTAGCGTTCCTCGACGCGGGCGCGGATCTCGTCGAGGCCGTGCTCGTGCACGGTGATCTTGATGCGCGCCTTGTACTTGTTGTCGCGGCGGCCCAGCAGGTTCCAGACCGAGACGACGGATTCGAGGTAGGCGGGCAGGTCGGCGATGGCGACATGCTCGGCGATGGTCTTGCCGATCATCGGGGTACGGCCAAGGCCACCGCCCACGATGACCTCGGCGCCCAGGACACCGTCGACCTCGTGCAGGCGCAGGCCGATGTCGTGGGCCTTGATGACGGCGCGGTCGTTCTGCGACCCCGTGACTGCAATCTTGAACTTGCGCGGCAGGGCCTGGAATTCCGGGTGGTCGGTGGACCACTGGCGCACCAGCTCGGCCACGGGACGCGGGTCGAAGACCTCGTCCGCGGCGGCCCCGGCGAAGTGATCCGCCGTCACGTTGCGGATGGTGTTGCCGGAGGTCTGGATGGCGTGCATCTCGACCTTTTCCAGATCGTCCAGCATGTCGGGAATGTCCGACAGCGTCGGCCAGTTGTACTGGATGTTCTGGCGCGTGGTGAAGTGCCCGTAGCCCTTGTCATAGGTCTCGGCCAGATGCGCCAGCATGTCCATCTGCTCGCCGCGCAGCGTGCCATAGGGGATGGCGACGCGCAGCATGTAGGCGTGCAGCTGGAGGTAGACGCCATTCATCAGGCGGAAGGGCTTGAACTCGTCCTCGGTGAGCGAGCCGTCGACGCGGCGGGCGACCTGCGCGCGGAACTGGCGGTTGCGCTCGGCGACGAAGGCCTTGTCGAAGTCATTGTACTTGTACATCTTTCAGGGCCTTTCTCAGAGGTCGACTTGCTTGCCGTGGGTGTAGTTCGAGGGCCCGGTGCGGCGGAAGCCCTCGCGGAAATGGGTGGGTTCGGGGCCCTGCTCGGTCGCCGCCATGTCGGCCAGGTAGGCGCCGACGATCTCGGACTGGCGGCGCGAGGCCTCGACCAGCCGCAGGTCCGCATGGGCCTCGTCGGTCAGCAGTTCGGCCTGCGACAGGTGCGGCGTCCAGTCGTCATTGGCGGCGAGGTAGACGACCTCGCCGGACAGCAGCGCATTGGCGGTGACGACCTTGGGGGTGAATTGGCGGGGCATCAGGAGACCTCCTGTCGGCGAAGCGATTGAACGGTGGGCAGGGCGTCGCGCGGGGCGAGGCCGTAAAGGATCAGGGCGGGGCCGTCGGGACAGAGGTCCAGGTCGGCAGAGAGCGTGGCGAGCGTGCATTCCACGACCGACTGGTCGGGGCGCGAGGCGTTGGAGACGACGGTGACGGGCGTATCCGGCGCGGCGGAATGCATCAGCAGGCGGCCCTGGACGAAACGCGCGGCGCGCTTGCCCATGTAGATGGCGGCGACCTGACCGGGGGCGGCCAGCGTGCGCCAGTCGTGATCGGCAAAGCCTTCGGTGTCATGGGCGGTCAGCAGGCGCACCTGCTGGTTGCGGCCACGCTTCGTGAGGCTCTGCCCGATGGCGGCGACGGCGGCAGAGGCCGCGGTGATGCCCGGCACGATCTCGTAGGCGATGCCATGGGCTGTGAGCGCGTCGATTTCCTCGTCCAGACGGCCAAAGAGGGTCGGATCGCCGCCCTTCAGACGCACGACCTGCGCGCCCTTCGCGGCATGTTCGACGATCAGGGCGTTTATGGTCTCCTGCGGGGTGGAGGGGCCGAAACCGGTCTTGCCGACCTCGATCAGCACCGCCTCGCGGCGGGCGAGTTCGAGGATCGGCTGGGGCGCGAGGCGGTCATACAGAACCACGTCGGCACGGTCGAGCAGGCGGCGGGCCTTCAGCGTCAGCAGGTCCGGGTCGCCCGGGCCGGAGCCGACGAAGGAGACGAAACCGGCGCGCTGGTCGCGGGTCAGATGGCCCTCCAAGAGCGCGTCGAGCGTGTCCCGCACGGCGGCCTCGCCCTGCGGCAGCGCGCGCGGGCCGGCGTTGAAATAGTAGTCCGACCAGAAGTCGCGGCGCGCGCGACCATGCGGCAGGGCCTCGGCCATCTTGCGGAAGGCCTGCCCGATGCGCGCCAGCGGGCCGGTGGCGGCGGGGAGGGTTTCCTCAAGTTGCGCCTTGATCGCGCGGGCGAGGACGGGGGCCGCGCCCTCGGTGCCTATGGCGACGGTGACCGGGTCACGATCGACGATGGCGGGGGTGATGAACTGGCTTTCCTCGAGGTTGTCGACCACGTTCAGCAGCACACCCTGCGCGCGGGCGTGATGAGCCGTGCGCGCGTCGAGAACGTCATCCTCGTCAGCGGCATAGACCAGCGCCGCGCCCGCGACGTCGTCATGCGCCAGCAGGCGACGGTGCAGGGTCAGGCGGCCCTCGGTGGCCCATTGCGCGATCTCGGGCGCGGGGGCCTCGGCGTAGACATGCAGCGCCGCTTCGGTCTTCATCAGCAGGCGCAGCTTGGCCAGCGCGGCCTCGCCGCCACCGGAGACGATGACGATGCGCTCGGAAAGCGCGAGGAAGATCGGGAAGTGGCGCATGTGGGACCTCTTTGCTTGTGCAGAATATAGAATATCGTCCCGTGTTGTTGCTACCGGCTTGCCGAAATAAGGAATTCTGTTCTATCTCAGGGCGCGCGGCGGAGTGTTTTCCGCGTTCGGGCGGAAAAAAGGAACGACGCATGAAGATCGACGACACGGACCGGAAAATCCTCATCGAACTGCAGCGCGATGCGAGCCAGTCGCTCGACGAGATCGCCAAGGCGGTGGGGTCCTCCAAGACCCCGGTCTGGAACCGGATTCGCAAGATGAAGGAGGCAGGCGTGATCGGCGCGCAGACCGTGCTGCTGGACGCCGAGGCGCTGGGGTTCGAGGCCTGCTTCTTTGTCCTTATCCGTACCAGCGAGCATGAGGCCGAATGGCAGCGCAAGTTCCTGAAAGCGCTGCGCGATCGCCCCGAGGTGCAGGAGGCGCACCGGCTGGCGGGGGACATCGACTATATCCTGAAGGTCCGGGTGAAGAACGCCCGCGCCTACGACGCCTTTTACCAGGCGCTGATTTCCGAGGTGAAGGTGCACAACGTGACGGCGCTTTTGTCGATGGAAGAGATCAAGACCACCGTTGCGCTGCCGCTCTAGCCGTTTTCAAAAGGAGTGCGCTGGCGCGCACGCAGGGGAGCACGGCTGCGCCGTGCCGTTGCCTCCGGCGGAGGTATTTCGAAAACCAAAGAAGCTGGACGCCGCGCCCTTGCTTCTTTGGTTTTCCAAATACGCTCGGGGGAGTCTGCCAGAGGCAGACGGGGGCAGAGCCCCCTGGCAACCCCTGGGCCAGCCGTTTACCTCAGTAAGAGACGCGCAGTGCCTCGAGGCCGTGGAAGTGGTAGAGGTTGGCGTAGCGCAGCGGTTCGGCCAGTGCGAGGCGGGGCAGACGGGCGACGAGGATCGGCAGGGCGGTTTGCAGTTCCAGCCGGGCGAGGGGCGCGCCGACGCAGAAGTGCAGACCGGCGCCGAAGCTGGTGTTGGGCTGGACGGGTCGGTTCTGGTCGAAGCGGTGGGGGTCGGGCCAGCGCTCGGGGTCGCGGTTGGCGGCGCCGAGCAGCAGGGCCACCTGATCGCCGCGTCGGAACCTGTGGCCGTGCAGGGTGACCTCTTCGTAGGCGGTGCGGGTGAACATGTGCAGTGGCGGATCGTGGCGGAGGATTTCCTCGACCGATTGTTCGGCGCTGTCCGCGGTGATCGGAGTGCCGGCTTCCAAGAGGGCCTTGATGCCGTTGCCGAGGGTGTGGACGGTGGCCTCGTGGCCCGCGTTCAGCAGCAGGATGACCGTGGTCACCAGTTCCTCGGGCGTGAGGCGGTCGCCCTGTTCCTCGGCGGCGATGAGGTGGGTCAGCAGGTCGTCGGCGGGGGTCTTGCGCCGATGCGCGATGAGGTCTTGCAGGAAGGTGGTGAACTCGGCGGCGGCGCGGGCGGCGGCGTCTTCGATCGCGCGGGTGCGGCGGGCCTGGTACATGGCGACCATGGCGTTGGACCAGCGCAGCAGTTGGTCTGCGTGGCTTTCGGGCACGCCCAGAAGGCGGCAGATGACGATGACCGGCAGCGGCTGGCAGAAGGCAGGGAGGAGGTCGGCGCCGCCTTCCGGCAGGGCGTCGATCAGCTGGTGGGTGAGCGTCGCGATGTCCGGTCGCAGCGCGGCGATGCGGCGCGAGGTGAAGGCGCGCGTCACCAGCCCGCGCAGCCGGGTGTGGCGGGGCGGTTCCAGTTCCAGCATGGAGTGGGCTTCGACGGCGTAGAAGGCGGCGAGGTGGTCCGGCACCACGGGCGGCGACAGCGGCTCGCGGCCAAAGCGGCGGTCGCGCAGCACGGCGTTCACGGCGCGGTAGGAGACGGCGCAGACCATGTCGTAATCCTGCCAGTACGCCAGGTCGCCGCCCGCGCGCAGGCGGTCGTAGAACGGGTAGGGGTTCTGGACAAAGGCGGGGTCGGTGGGCGATTGCGAGAGGCTGAGCATGGGGCGAGGTGACACGGGGCGCGCGCCCTTGGCAAGGGGCTGTGGGCGCGGGTAGATTGCGGCCATGAAGAACGGGATGCGGCGGATCTGGGCGGTGCTGGTGTTCCTCGGGGCGGTTTGTGTGCTGTCCTGGGGGGTTTGGGCCTATGGGTACAGCGCCGCGCTGGGGCAGGTGGCGGCGCGCGGGCAGGCGGATCTGGCGCTGGCCGCCGACCGTCTGGTGACCGGGTTGATGCGCTATCGCGCCGCGTCGGTGTTGCTTGCGGATCACCCCTTGCTGGAGAGCCTGCACGCGCAGGACGGCGCGACGCGCCGGGCAGCGGCAGAGCGGTTCCTTCTGGCCAGTGCAGACCGCACCGGGGCGGCGCTGGCGATCTATGCCGACCGCGAGGGGCGCGTGCTGGCGGCCTCGCGCGAGGGCGTGCCGGATGTGGCGGCCGAGCCGTGGTTCCGGCGCGCGGTGAATGGCGCGCTGGGGGCCGGGTATGGCGTCGATCCCGAGAGCGGCGCGCGGCTGTATTCCCATGCCGCGCCGAGCTTTGGCCCTGACGGGCGGGTGCGCGGTGTGCTGGTCATGGTGGTCGACCTCGAAGGGATCGAGGGCGAGTGGCGGGGCTCGCGGCCTTCGGTGTTCTTTACCAACGCAGAGGGCGAGGTGATCGTGACCAACCGGTCCGAGATGCTGTTCTGGCGCTGGGACGATGCGCGGGTCACGCAGGCGGATGGCGTCGAGGCTGAGGTCGCGCGCGGGCATGTCGCCGGGTTCGAGATCTGGCGGCAGGGCTGGTCGGTTTACGTGCCCGGGCGGGCGCTGCACCTTGTGCGCCCCTTGCCCGTGGTGGGGCTGACCGCCGAGGCGCTGGTGGACGTGGCCCCGGCGCGGCGGGTGGCGGGGCTTCAGGCGGCAGTGGTGGCGGCGCTGTGCCTTGGGTTCGGGGCGGTGCTCTGGACGCTGGGGGCGCGGCGGCGTGTGCTGGCGGAGGCCAACCGGCTGCTGGAAGGCCGGGTGCGGGCGCGGACGTCGGAGCTGGAGCAGGCCAACCTGGCCTTGCGCCGCGAGGTGGCGGAGCGCGAGGAGGCCGAGGCGGCCCTGCGCCGGGCGCAGGCGGATCTGGTGCAGGCGGGCAAGCTGTCGGCGCTGGGGCAGATGTCGGCGGGGATCTCGCACGAGCTGAACCAGCCCTTGATGGCGATCCGGCAGTTTGCCGAGAACGGGCAGGCCTTCCTGGCGCGCGACATGGGCGACAAGGCGAACGACAACCTTGGCCGGATCGTCGCGCTGGCGACACGGGCGGCGCGGATCATCAAGAACCTGCGCGCTTTTGCCCGCAACGAGAACGAGCCCATGGGCCGTGTCGATCTGGGGACGGTGCTGGAGCAGGCGGTGGAGCTGACGGAATCGCGGCTGCGCAACGAGGGCGTCGTGCTTGAGGTGCCGCGCGTCGAGGGCGTCTACGTGACCGGCGGCGAGGTGCGGCTGGGGCAGGTCTTTGTCAACCTCATCAACAACGCGCTGGATGCCATGGCGGGGACGCCGGACAAGCGGTTGCGGATCGCGGTCGAAACCGGGCCGCGCGTCATCGTGCGGGTGCGCGACAGCGGGCCGGGGATCGCCGATCCGGAGAAGGTGTTCGAGCCGTTCTATTCCACCAAGGAGGTGGGCGACGGCATGGGGCTGGGGCTGTCGATCTCTTACGGGTTGGTGCAGAGCTTCGGCGGCAATATCCGCGGGGCCAATGTCGAGGGCGGTGCCGAGTTCGCGGTGGAGCTGGAGCCGTGGCAGGCCGAGGCGGCTGCCTGAATTTTCAGCACGGCTTTCCGGCGGGGGGAACGATTTTTCCGCGAAAAATCGCGCCCCCGGCCGCCGCGTCGCATCCGTTCGTCACCCGGTCGTTTTGACGTGCACAGGGCGCGCGGGTTTCCGATGGGATGCATCCTGCGTGCGGTTGCGACGCGCGGGTCGTGAAAAGCGTGTGTCATGAGGAGGCAGCACCGTTTTCAACCCGCCGCCGCGTTGCTACCGCCTGTTCAAAGCCACGCTGTTCAAAGCCACGCTGTCCAAACCCAAGCGCGCTGCGCCCATCTGACCGGAGACACCTGAATGACCCGTTACTGCCTCACCGTTGCCTGCCCAAGCACGCGCGGAATCGTGGCCGCCGTTTCGACCTTCCTTGCGGAGCAGGGCTGCAACATCACGGACTCCAGCCAGTACGATGATCTCGGCACCGGTCAGTTCTTCATGCGGGTCAGCTTCGCCTCCGAGACCGGGGCAACGCTGGACGCGCTGCGGGAGGCCTTTGCGCCGGTGGTGGACAAATTCGCCATGGAAGCGTCCTTCCACGACGAGGCCGAGAAGATGAAGGTGGTCATCATGGTCTCGCGCTTCGGGCATTGCCTGAACGACCTGCTGTACCGCACCCGCATCGGCGCGCTGCCGATCGAGATCGTGGCCGTGATCTCGAACCACATGGATTACCAGAAGGTCGTGGTGAACACGACATCCCGTTCCACTGCATCAAGGTGACGCCCGCGAACAAGCCGCAGGCGGAGGCGGCGATCATGCAGGTGGTCGAGGATGTGCAGGCCGACCTGATCGTCCTCGCCCGCTACATGCAGATCCTGTCGGACGAGATGTGCCAGAAAATGTCAGGGCGGATCATCAACATCCACCACTCCTTCCTGCCGTCCTTCAAGGGGGCGAACCCCTACAAGCAGGCCTACGAGCGCGGTGTGAAGCTGATCGGGGCGACCTCGCACTATGTGACCGCAGATCTGGACGAGGGTCCGATCATCGAGCAGGACATCGTGCGGGTGACCCATGCGCAGTCGGCTTCGGATTACGTGTCTTTGGGGCGCGATGTGGAGGCCTCGGTTCTGGCGCGGGCGATCCATGCCCATGCGCATCGCCGGGCGTTTCTGAACGGTGACAAGACGGTGGTCTTCCCGGCCTCTCCGGGGTCGTATAGCTCGGAACGCATGGGGTAAATTTGGGCGCGCTTTGGCGCCGTGTTGAATCCGGCCCCGTTTGGCGGCAGGTATGGACCCGGGGGAGGCGCATCCCCCGGGTCTTTTCGTTGGAGGAATACCATGGTCCGGCGCGTCCTGCTGGTCGACGACGATGCAAGCGTGCGCGAGGCGCTGGGTCAGACGCTGGAGCTGCACGACTTTGTCCCGGTGACGGCGGGCAGCTTCGTCGAGGCCAAGGACCTGATCGCGCCGGGGTTCGACGGGGTGATCGTGTCGGACATCCGCATGCCGGGGCGCGACGGGTTTCACCTTCTGGATTACGCGCGCGGCGTGGACGAGGAACTGCCGGTGATCCTGCTGACCGGCGAGGGCGATATTCCCATGGCGGTGAAGGCCATGTCGCAGGGCGCGTTTGGCTTCCTCGAAAAGCCCTGCGGCCCGGCGGAGCTGACGGCGTTGCTGGAGCGCGCGCTGGGGGTGCGGCGGATGGTGCTGGAGAACCGCGCCTTCAAGCGGCAGGTGGAGGCCGCCGAGAAGGCGGGCGACCCGGCGGCGCGGCTGATCTTTGGCCGCTCACCGCAGGCCGAGGCGCTGCGGGCGCAGGTCCGCGTGGCGGGCCGGGCGGGCACCGAGGCGCTGGTCATCGGGGCTCCGGGATCGGGGATTTCCAAGGTGGCGGAGGTGATCCACCTGTCGTCCGTGGCCTCGAAGGGGCCCTTCGTCAAGCGTGCGGCGGCGGGGCTGACCCGCGCGGCGCTGGACGAGGCCTGGGAGGCGGCACGCGGTGGGGCGCTGTTCCTCGACGAGGTGGGGGCGCTGCCGGTGGACACGCAGGTGGCGCTGTCGGATGCGCTGGAGCGCGGCGGCGCGCGGCTGATCGCGGGCACCACGCAGGACCTGCGCGCGGCAGTGGAGGCGGGGCGGCTGTCCGCCGACCTGTTCTACCGTCTGGAAGTCTGCCAGGCGCGGGTGCCGTCGCTGGCGGAGCGGCCGGAGGACATTCCCGTGCTGTTCCGGCATTACGTCGCGCAGGCGGCGGAGCAGGCCGGGATTGCCGCGCCCGAGGTGTCGCCGGAACATGAGGCGGGGCTGATGGCGCAGGACTGGCCGGGCAATGCACGCTCGCTGATGTCCGCCGCCATGCGCTTCGTGCTGGGGATGCCCGAGGAGCTGTCGCAGGCGCGCGATCTGGGGCTGGCGGAGCAGATGGCGCAGGTGGAACGCTCGCTCTTGGCGGCGGCGCTGGGGCGGCACAACGGGCGGGCCGCCGAGGCGGCGAAGGCGCTGAAGCTGCCGCGCAAGACCATGTATGACAAGCTGGCGAAGTACGGCCTCAAGCCCGAGGCGTTCAAGCGGTAGGCCGGTTGAGCGGTGGCGGCGAAGTCTTGAAAAGACTTCGAGGCGGAAACTTTTGAAGTTTCCGGGGTCGCGCGGCATCCTGAGCGGCAGCGACTCGGGAGGACTGGATGCGCACGATCACGGAACCCGCACGGCAGGTGCCGGTGGTGCATGAGACGGACGTGCTGGTGGTGGGCTCCGGCCCCGGCGGGCTGGCGGCGGCGCTGGCGGCGGCGCGTTGCGGCGTGGCGGTGACCCTGCTGGAACGCTTTGGCTGCTTTGGCGGCAATATCACCACCGTGGGGGTCGAAGGCTTTGCCTGGTATCGTCACGAGCAGACCGTCGAGGCGGGCGGCATCGGGCGCGAGTTCGAGGACCGCGCCAAGGCCATGGGCGCTGCCGTCCCCGAAAGCCAGTCGCTGAGCTATGAGCTGGACAGCGAGGGGTTCAAGCTGGTGGCCGACCGGCTGGTGCAGGAGGCGGGCATCCACCCGATGCTGCACCGGCAGTTTGTCGCGCCTATCGTGGACGGTGATACCATCACCGGCGTGATCGTGGAATCGAAGGCGGGGCGCGAGGCGATCCTTGCGAAGCGGGTGATCGACGCCACGGGGGACGCCGACGTGGCGCATCGCGCGGGCGCGCCGACGCACAAGACCCCGGTGGAGCACATGCAGGCGGCGAGCGTGATGTTCCACCTCGCGGGGGTGGACAAGGCGGCATTCCTCCAAGGGGTCAAGGACGATCCGCAGACCTACGGCGACTGGTCCACCGGCGAATGGACCGTCGAGACCGACGGCAAGGAGGATGCGATGTTCTCGCCCTTCCTCGCCAAACCCTTTGCCCGGGCGCTCAAGGAGGGGGTGATCCCGGCGCATCTCAACACCATCGGGGGGACATGGGGCGCGGTGCATGACACCGGAGAGATGACCTACATGAACCTCGTGCATCTGGCGGGCTGTGATGGCACCGACCCGGACAGCCTGACGCGGTTCGAGATCGAGGGACGCGCACAGGCGATGCACGCGATCGAGGCGCTGCGGCGGTACACGCCCGGTTGCGAGGGTGTGCGGCTGCGGAACTTCGGCATGACCATCGGCATCCGGGACACGCGCAAGATCGACGCGGTTTACAACATGACCGAGGCCGACGTGCGCCACGAGGGGCGCTTTGACGACAGCATCGGCATCTACCCGGAGTTCATCGACGGCTACGGCATCCTGATCCTGCCCACCACGGGGCGTTACATGCAGATCCCCTATCGGGCCATGCTGCCGAAAGGGGTGAAGGGGCTTTTGGTGGCGGGTCGGGCCATCGGTGGCGACCGGGTGTCCCATGCGGCGGTGCGCAACATGGCCTGTTGCGCGGTGGCCGGGCAAGGCGCGGGTGTGGCGGCGGCGCTGTCGGTGAAGGAAGGGCGGGCACTGGACGATCTGGACCTTTGCGCGGTGCAGGGCGTGCTGCGCGGGCAGGGGGTGCGGGTGGACTGAGCAGGGACGGCGAATCAACGATTCGCAACTTTGTGCGGATTTTCGCACATGCGCCGCTAACAGTCGTGCGGGATTTCGCACACAGTATGTGCAAGGCCGCCATGCGCTATCTGCATGTCCTCTCGCAAGTACACGATTTTTATCCAAAAAATCGTATCCCACCCAATGCTGCAGCAGCAGTCTTGCGCCGTTTTCCGCACATGGGTCTTTTGGCTCCAGACGGCGCGCCTTGAGGAGGGGCGTCGCGGAAACACTGGTATTCCCGGGAGGACACCCATGAAGAAGTTTCTCATGACCGCAGCAGCGGCCGCCATCACCGTGACCGGCGCAACCGGCGCAATGGCCGCTTGTGACGACGGCGAAATGGTCATCAAGTTCAGCCACGTGACCAACACCGACCGTCACCCCAAGGGCATCGCGGCCACCCTGCTGGCCGAGCGCGTGAACGAAGAGATGAACGGCGTGGCCTGCATGGAGGTCTACCCGAACTCCACGCTGTACAACGACGACCAGGTTCTGGAAGCGATGCTGCAGGGCGACGTGCAGATGGCCGCGCCCTCGCTGTCGAAGTTCGAGCAGTTCACCAAGGTCTTCCGCATCTACGACCTGCCGTTCATGTTCAAGAACGTCGCCGCCGTGGACGAATTCCAGGCCTCCGAAGCCGGTCAGGCGATGAAGGAAGCCATGGTCAAGCGCGGCCTGCTGGGCCTGCAGTTCTGGCACAACGGCCTGACGCAGATCTCGGCCAACAAGCCGCTGATCTCGCCGGAAGACGCCAAGGGCCTGAAGTTCCGCGTGCAGCCGTCGGAAGTGCTGAAGGCGAACTACGAGCAGCTGGGCGCGAGCCCGCAGCCGATGGCTTTCTCGGAAGTTTACGGCGCGCTGCAGACCGGCGTTGTCGACGGGCAGGAGAACACCTGGTCGAACATCTACGGCCAGAAGTTCTTTGAGGTGCAGGACGGTGTGACCGAGACCAACCAGGGCGTGCTGGATTACCTCGTGGTGACCAATGTCGACTGGTGGGATGGTCTGGACGAAGCCGTGCGCACGCAGCTGGCGACCATCCTCGAAGAGGTGACCAACGAGCGCAACGCCGCCGTGGGCCAGGTTGACGCCGAAGCCCGCCAGGCGGTGCTGGATGCCGGTGGCAAGATCGTCGAGCTGGACGACGCACAGCGTCAGGCCTGGATCGACGCGCTGACCCCGGTTTGGGAAAAGTTCGCCGAGGAAGTCGGTCAGGACAACATCGACGCCGCACAGGCGATCAACGCGAAGCACTGAGCCTCGTGTGAAGGATACCCGGCGGCGGTGGTGATCGCCGTCGGGTCAGCATTGGGGGCGCTGCCCCCATCGCGGCAAGCCGCGCTTCCCCCGGAGATACTTGGACCAAGAAGAAGCGCAAGCGGCGCTTGTCGGCCGGGCCGGGGACATTCCTTAGACATCGGAGGGGGACATGTCCGTTCACACTGCCTCGGACTCCATGCTCGGCAAATTCGTCAACGAGCTGGAAGAGAGCTTCATCGCCCTGATCCTTGGGCTGATGACCATCATCACATTCGTCAACGTGGTCCTGCGCTACGTGTTCAACACCGGGCTGATCTGGGGTCTGGAGGTCACGTCCTTCCTGTTCGCCTGGCTGGTGCTGTTCGGGGTGAGCTACGCGGTCAAGACCACGGCGAACCTTGGCGTGGACGCGCTGACCAACATCCTGCCGCCGCATGTGCGCAAGGTGCTGGCGCTGGTCGCGGGCGCGGTCTGCATCGCCTACGCGGCGCTGTTGCTGAAGGGGGCCTGGGACTACTGGGCGAACTTCGCCAACCTGCCGCAGACCACGGGGCGTTGGTTCCCCACGGGTTTGGAGGAGATGAAGCGCACCTCGTACCGGGGCTGGTACGAGATGGTCGATACGCCGATGCCGGGGTTCCTGCGCTTTCTCGAAGACTGGATGAACGACGGTGACGCCTACGAGAAGATCCCGCGTTTCCTGCCGTATTTCATCCTGCCCTTCGGCGTGGCGCTGCTGCTGTTCCGGTTCGTGCAGGCCACCGTGCGGGTCTGGACCGGGCAGGCCGAGAGCCTGATCGTTTCCCACGAAGCCGAAGACGCCGTCGAAGACGTCGCGCATCTGAACAAGGACTGAGGTCATGGACGTCGTACTTCTTTTCGTGATGATCATCGGTCTGATGCTGATCGGCGTGCCGATCGCGGTCAGCCTGGGCATCTCGTCGATCATCTTCCTGCTTGTGTTGTCCGAGACCTCGCTGTCCTCGGTGGCGCAGACCTTTTACCAGGCGATGGCGGGGCACTACACGCTGCTGGCGATCCCCTTCTTCATCCTCGCGTCGTCCTTCATGTCGACGGGCGGGGTGGCGCAACGGATCATCCGCTTCTCCATCGCCTGTGTCGGGCACCTGCCGGGCGGTCTGGCGATTGCGGGGGTCTTTGCCTGCATGATGTTCGCGGCCCTGTCCGGGTCGTCGCCCGCGACCGTGGTGGCCATCGGCTCCATCGTCATCGCCGGGATGCGCCAGGTCGGCTATTCCAAGGACTTCGCGGCGGGCGTCATTGCCAACGCCGGCACCCTGGGCATCCTGATCCCGCCGTCCATCGTGATGGTGGTCTATGCCTCGGCCACGGATGTCTCGGTCGGCCGGATGTTCCTGGCGGGCGTCATTCCGGGCCTCATGGCAGGCACCATGCTGATGGTCACCATCTTCGCCATCGCCGTGATGCGCAACCTGCCCAAGGGCGAGTGGCGCGGCTGGGGCGAGGTCATGGAGTCGGGCGGTGACGCGATCTGGGGCCTTGGCCTGATCGTCATCATCCTTGGCGGCATCTACGGCGGCATCTTTACCCCGACCGAAGCGGCAGCTGTGGCAGCGATTTACGCCTTCGTCATCGCCAACTTCGTCTACCGCGACATGGGTCCGCTGCGGCAGACCGATGGCCACCACAAGGCGCTGTGGCAGAAGCCCATCGCGCTGGTCACCGCCTTCTTCCACCGCGACACCAAGATGACGCTGCTGGAGGCGGGTAAGCTGACAGTCACGCTGATGTTCATCATCGCCAACGCGCTGATCCTCAAGCACGTGCTGACCGACGAGCAGATCCCGCAGCAGATCGCCGCGGCCATGCTGGACGCAGGCTTTGGCCCGATCATGTTCCTCGTGATCGTCAACGTTATCCTGCTGATCGGTGGCCAGTTCATGGAGCCCTCGGGCCTTCTGGTGATCGTCGCGCCGCTGGTCTTCCCGATCGCGCTGCAACTGGGCATCGACCCGATCCACCTGGGCATCATCATGGTGGTGAACATGGAAATCGGCATGATTACCCCGCCGGTCGGCCTGAACCTCTTTGTCACCTCGGGTGTGGCGGGGATGCCGATGATGCGGGTGGTGAAGGCGGCGCTGCCCTTCCTCGCGGTGCTCTTCGTCTTCCTCATCATGGTGACCTACATCCCGTGGATTTCCACCGTGTTGCCGGACAGCGTGATGGGGCCACAGGTCAACTGCTCGGGCGTGCCACCGTCGAACCCGCTGGAGGCGGCCTTCTGCGAGGCGCGCGCACAGTAATCCGGACGACAGACACAAAAGGGGGCGCCCCACCGGCGCCCCCTTTCGCGTGTTCGATGCGGTGTGCGTCAGCTCAGCGGCAGGCCCAGACCACCTGGCCGTTGCGCATGGTGCGGTACGGGTTCTGGCAGACGTAGGTCACCTGCTTCTTCGGCTTGGTCGCGGACTGGATCGCCATCGTGCCGAGCACGCCGAGCGCGATGCCACCGACGATGTTGCGCTGGTCCTGGTTCAGGGCGGCGGCCTGCGTCGGCATGGACAGCGAAGCAGCCATGGCACCGGCGGCGATGAGGGAGGTGAGGAACTTGGCAGACATGGTGTATTCCTTTCTGGAATGAACGGGTACAAGGTCGGACACCCTCAGCAGCGAGGCCGCCCGGACGCGGGGACTATTCCCGCAAGGCTGTCGAAATGCGATATCAACGGTGTGTTAACTGATAACACGGGGGCGGGGTTCCGGGGTATAGGGGTAAACCCTACCTTTGACGGCGGGGGAATGCGGGCCTGCAAACACCTTGGCCAGTGCACCCATGACGCGACTGAACGATTTCCGGAACGCCCAATGCGGCAGGCGCTGACGTGGTGTCAGAGCCGGGTTCGACACAGCGCACGACCGCGACGTTGAAGTCCTGCGGATTTCTGCGACGGTCACGGTCTCAAGCAAGGGGAGCAGAGGTGAGCTTTTTCAGAAGGATTGGCGTCTGCCTGTCCGTCGGCGTGCTGGCGGCTTCGGTCGCCGAGGCTGGTGGGCCGCGGGATATCGGGGGATTCGTGCTGGGGGGCACGATGGACGCGGCGCAACGGCACGCGGCGGAACAGGAATGGACCCTCAAGCCTCTGTCGGACAATTTGCCGGGACGGTGGGTTGTCGAGGGGGAGGCCCTGACGCTGTTCGTATGCGAGGGGACCATCACATCGGTCGCCAAACAGTTGGACGGCGATCTGGAAGAGTTTGCTGCGCTCGTCTTCTCGATGCAGCTGGAGCTTGGCGAACCGGACATCCAGATTACGAGCGTTCCGTCCGGCGTCGGGTCCATCGCAACCATAGATGCGCGTTTTGAAACGGACGATGGCGCCGCCAGTGTCGTGCTTCAAAGTCTCGGTGGCGCGAGAACTTTCGCGGTCAATCACTGGATTGCAAGCGCGTGCCACTGACCGCGTGCGCCTGAGCGTTTCGCCGAGGTTGCGATCGGCGTGACGCCATCTTGCGGGACTGCGGTCAGGGGACGTCTTTCGGGACCGATGTGGCCTACCCGCTATTGGTGTTTCAGAAACACTCTGTCGCCATTGCCGAAACACCACCCCGAATCCCCCGCACAGCCCGTATGCATGGTTTGCGCATGGTTTCCGCATGGATTGTGCATCGTCCTGATCCGGGGCCCCGCGCTGTCAAACGGGGCCCGTGCGGTCAGGTGACGGTGGCTCAATCATTCGATGCGTTCAGCGCCTCGATGATCGGGACGAAGTCGTCGGCCTTCAGGGACGCCCCGCCCACCAGCGCGCCGTCGACGTTCGAGGTGTGAAAGATCTCGGTGGCGTTCGACGCCTTCACCGAGCCGCCGTAGAGCAGCCGCACCGACCGCCCGACGCCCGCGCCAAAGCGGCGTTCCAGACGGGCGCGGATGAAGTCATGCACATCGCCGATCTCGTTCACCGTGGGCACCTTGCCGGTGCCGATGGCCCAGACGGGTTCGTAGGCGACCACGAGGTTGTGGCCGGTGGCCTCGTCGGGAATGGACCCGGCCAGTTGTCCGCCGATGATGTCCAGCGTGTTGGAATGTTCATATTGCTCAAGGGTTTCACCAACGCAGACCACGGCCTTCAGACCCGCCGACCAGGCCATGCGGCACTTGGTGCGCACCAGCGCGTCGCTTTCGCCATGGTCGGCGCGGCGCTCGGAATGGCCGAGGATCACGTAAGACGCGCCCGCGTCCTTCAGCATCTCGGCGGAGATGTCACCGGTATGCGCGCCGGAACCTGCCGCGTGGCAATCCTGCCCGCCGATGCCCACGGGACCGGCGACCTCGGCTGCGGCGTGGATCAGCGTGGCGGGCGGGCAGATCAGCACCTCGGACGGGCCATTGCCTGCAACGGCGGCGATTCGCTCCAGCTGCTCGAGGGACGCGCGTGTCCCGTTCATCTTCCAGTTCCCGGCGGCAAGCTTCGTGCGCATGGTGTTATCCCTCGTTATCCCTGACTGAAGTCTCATTTACCTCCCCCCCGGTCAAGCCGCCAACTTGCCCCGCCGCGCGCCGCGTGGCATGGCCCGCGGGTCAAACCGGAGGATGCCCATGTTCCCTACACTGGATGCCGCAAGGATCACCGCACGCGACCCGGACACGCTGGAGGCGCTGCGCAAGGGCGCCTTCGAGACCGGCTTTCTGAAGGTCGCCAACACGGCGATCACGCCCGCGCGGATGCGGCTGGTGCTGGCCGCCTATGCCGCCTTCTTCGACCTGCCCGAGGCCGAGAAGCGCGCCGTGGACATGGCGGCCACCGGATCGAACCGGGGCTGGGGCGCGCCGCTGTCGGAACAGGTCGACCCCGAGGCCAACCCGGACTACAAGCAGGTCTTCGACTGCGGGTTCGAAGCGCCGGAAACGGGCCTGTCGGTCTATGCGCCGAACCTCTGGCCCGCCCGTCCCGAAGGGTTCCGCCAAATCATCGAAGCCTATTACCGCGACGCCCGCGCCGTGGCGCTGGACCTTTTGCGCGGCATCGCCGAGGGCATCGGCGCCGACCGCCATTTCTTTGACGACAAGTTCGACCGACCCATGGCGCTGCTGCGGGGCAACTTCTATCCGCCGCGTCCCGACTGGGCGGGCGACAAGGATTTCGGGATTGCCGCGCACACGGATTACGGCTGTCTGACGCTTCTGGGAACCGACGGCGTGCCGGGGCTGGAGGCTTTGGGCCGCGACGACCAATGGCACGCGATCAACGCGCAGCCCGGGGAATTCATCATCAACTTCGGTGAAATGCTGGAGATGTGGACCAACGGTCAGGTGCGCGCGACGTTGCACCGGGTCAGGGGCTCGGCGGACCAGCGCATCTCGGTGCCGCTGTTCTTCAACCCCAACCACGACACCAACGTGGCGCCCATCGGCTCGGGCAAAACCATCCTCGCGGGGGACCATTTGGCGAAACGCTTCAACGAAACCTACCGTCACTTGCAAACCGGGTGACCCATGCTTGCAGGCTTGGCGCTTCCCTTGGCCTTCATCTTGATCCAAATACCCTCGGGGGGGTGGGGGCAGAGCCCCCACTGTCATGCTTTGCATGACAAACAACAGTTGGGCGTGGGGGCAGAGCCCCCACCCGTCGTGCGCAGCACGACAAACGCTTGACTGCCCGCGCAACAAGATAAATGTCCCGGAAGGTCTGCCCCTGCACACCGGGGTACAGGGGTAGGCCCGATTTTCAGGCCAGATCGCCGGGCAGCAGGGCGTCCGGGAGGTTCTGGTAGCACACGGGCCGCAGGAAGCGGCGGATGGCCAGGGTGCCGACCGAGGTGGCGCCGAAGTTCGTCGAGGCCGGGTATGGCCCGCCGTGGACCATGGCGTCGGCCACCTCGACGCCCGTGGGGAAGCCGTTGGCGAGGATGCGGCCTGCCTTGCGTTCCAGCACCGGCATGAGGCGTTGTGCCGTGGCCATATCGCCCTCGTCCATGTGAAGGGTGCAGGTCAGTTGGCCCTCGAAGCCCTTGGCAAGGGTCAGCATTTCCTCGGGGCCGGAGACGCGGACCACGAGGCCGAGGGGGCCAAAGACCTCTTCGCCAAGTGCATGGTCCTGCAGGTAGTCAGAGGCGTCGGTTTCATAGAGGTTGGGCGCGGCGTTGCGGCCTTCGCTGTCGGTGGTCAGCACCGGGCGGACGGCGTTACGCCCGTCGAAACGTTTCTTGCCGTCGGTGTAGGCGGCGGCGATGCTGTCGGTCAACATGCATTGCGTTGCCACGCCGCGCAGGGCCTCGGCGGCGGCTTGGACCAGCGCGTCGCCTTCGGGGCCGGTCTGGACCACGGCGATGCCGGGGTTGGTGCAGAACTGGCCCGCGCCCATGGTGAGGGACGCCGCCCAGCCCTGACCGATGGCCGTACCGCGTGCGGCGGTGGCCTCGGGCAGGACGAACATCGGGTTCACGCTGCCCAGCTCGCCGAAGAAGGGGATCGGTTCGGGGCGCCCGGCACACAGGTCAAACAGCGCGCGACCGCCGCCCAAGGAGCCGGTGAAACCCACAGCCTTGATGAGCGGATGCTGCACGAGGGTGGTGCCGACGTCGCGCTTGCCCCCCTGGATGAGGGAGAAGGCGCCCTTGGGCATGCCGGTTTTCCGGATGGCGGCGTGGATGGCTTCGGCGATGATTTCGCCGGTGCCGGGGTGGGCGGAGTGGCCTTTCACGACCACCGGGCAGCCTGCGGCGAGGGCCGAGGCGGTGTCGCCCCCGGCGGTGGAGAAGGCCAGCGGGAAGTTCGATGCGCCGAAGACGGCGACCGGGCCGATGGGGCGCTGGACCATCTTGAGGTCGGGGCGCGGCAACGGCTGGCGGTCTGGGAGGGCGGCGTCGTGGCGGCGGTCGAGGTAGTTGCCCGCGCGGATATGCGACGCGAACAGGCGCAACTGCCCGGTGGTGCGGCCACGCTCGCCCTGGAGGCGGGCCTCGGGGAGGCCGGTTTCCTGGGTGCCGATCTGGGTGATCTGTTCGGCGCGGGCCTCGATTTCATCGGCGATGGAGTCGAGGAAGTCGGCGCGCTGGTCGCGGGTGGTGTAGCCGTAGGTCCAGAAGGCGTCCTCGGCGGCCTCGCAGGCGCGGTTCACAAGGTCGGGGGTGCCGACGGAGAAGGCGTGCGCGGGGCCGTGCGCCGGTTCGGACTGGAAGGTGTGATCGGAGGCGATCCATTCACCTGCGATCAGGTGCTTGCCGTGGGGGGTGAAGGTCATTGTTCGGGTCCTTTCGGTCACTTGCCCCAGCGCAGGGCGATCAGGTCGAGGTCGCGCGAGAGCGACAGGAGGCGGTCCTTGGTCCGCGCGCTCAGCGGTTTCAGCGGGTGCCGGACGAAGTCGGAGCCGATCACGCCGCCCTCCATCATCACGGTCTTGGCCGCGCGCAACCCGCATTGGCGGTTCTCGTGGTTGATGAGCGGCAGGCACAGCTGCCATTGCGCCAGCGCGGCGGCGTGATTGCCCGCGAGGTATTCCGTCACGATGGGGCGGATCTTTTCGGGCTGGAGCGCGCTGGTCATGGTGCCGGTGCAGCCTGCATCGAGGTCGGCCAGCAAGGTCACGGCTTCTTCGCCGTCGAAGGGACCGACGATGTGGTCGCCGCCCGCCTCGATCAGGGCGGCGAGCTTGTCCGCGGCGAAGGGGGTTTCGATCTTGAAATAGCTGACGTTCTCGATCTCTGTCGCCATCCTGACCAGCAGCGGCACGGGGAGAGAGACACCCGACAGCGGCGCGTCCTGCACCATGATCGGGATGGAAATAGCATCCGAGACGGCGGCGAAATGTTCAAAGATCCCCTCGGGCGCGGGGACGAGGCCGACGCCGTGGTAGGGCGGCATCATCATCAACATGGACGCGCCCATGGCCTGCGCCGCCTTTGCACGGGCGACGACAATGTCGGTGGAGAAATGCGAGACGGTGACGATGACGGGCACGCGGCCTGCGACCTGTTCGAGGCAGAGGCGCATGACGGTGGTGCGTTCCTCGTCGGACAAAAGGAACTGTTCCGAGTAGTTGGCGAGGATGCAGATGGCGTCGACGCCCTGGTCGATCATGCAGTCCATGACGCAGCGGCAGCCGTCCTCGTCAAGGCGGCCATCGGCGTGAAAGGGAGTGGGTGCGACCGGCAGGATGCCTGTGAGAGTTTGCATGAGGGGTCTCCTTACCAGTGGAAGGGGGCGGCGGTGCGACGCTCGCCCAGCATGAAGGCGTCGGCCACGTGGCGCAGGGGGGCGAGGTCCATGTCGATCCCGCCCGCCGTCACGAGGCTGGCCATTTCGTTGTAAAGGCGGGGGTATTCGCCGGTGAGCCCTGCGGCGGAGCCTTGGGTTTCGCCGTCGATGACCATGCGCGCGCCGCCTTCGTGCAGGGTCAGCTGTCCCGCGTCGGTGTCGACGGTGATGTCCCAGAACTCGGGGCCCTGATGGTCCCAGTTGAAGAAGGCGGTGACCTTGTCGGTAAACGTCAGATCGGCGGTGATGGGCGTCTGGCGATTTTCCGGCGTGTGCAGCGTGGCGCGGGTCAGGTGGACCGGGCGCGGCAGGATGCGGGTCATGATCGAGAGCGCGTTGATACCCGGATCAAAGACTCCCATGCCGCCCGGTTCAAAGCACCAGTCCTGACCGGGATGCCACTTGCGCACATCCTCGCGCCAGTTGATGTGCAGCGCGCGCACGGTCTTGTCCGACAGCCAATCGCGGGCGGCGGGGATCATGTCGGCGTGCTGCGAGTGCCACGTGGCATAGAGCGAGACGCCATTGGCGCGGGCCATCTCCAAGAGGCGGTGGCATTCGGAGAGCGTCGCGCCGGGCGGCTTTTCCAGCATGACGTGGCGCCCTGCGGCGATGGCGCGTTCCGCATAGGCAAAGCGCGGCACCGGCGGCAGGCAGAGCGAGACGACGCGGATTTCCGGGTGCTCGGAGAGCAGCCTGTCGAGGTCGGTATAGGCGGGCACGCCGGGGACGGTCCCGGCGCGCGAACAGGTGGCGGCGAGGTGCCAGTCGGGGCTGGCGGCGATGGCGGGGACGTGTTGATCGAGGGCGATCTTGCCCACGCCGACGAGGGCGATGTCCATCAATGCGAGTCCTTTCCGACGGGGGCGCCTCGGCAGCCCTTGAGGAAGTCCAGATCCGCCCCGGTGTCGGCGCCCATGACGTGCTGCTGGTGCAGCCATGCGTAGCCGCCCGTGGGCGTTTCGTGGGTGGGCTGCCATTTGGACAGGCGGTCGGCCAGCTCGGCGTCGGAGATGTCGAGGTGCAGGCGGCGGTTCGCCACGTCGACCTCGATCAGGTCGCCATTGTGGACCACGGCGAGCGGGCCACCGGCGGCGGCCTCGGGCGAGGTGTGCAGGATGACGGTGCCATAGGCGGTGCCGGACATGCGCGCGTCGGAAATGCGGATCATGTCCTTGATGCCCTTTTTCAGCACCTTGGGCGGCAGGCCCATGTTGCCTACCTCGGACATGCCGGGGTAGCCCTTTGGGCCGCAGTTCTTCAGCACCATGATGCAGGTTTCGTCGATGTCGAGGGCATCGTCGTTGATGCGCGCCTTGTAGTCGTCGATGTCCTCGAAGACCACGGCGCGGCCTTTGTGCTGCATCAGTTCGGGCGTCGCGGCGGAGGGTTTCAGGACCGCGCCATTGGGGGCGAGGTTGCCCTTGAGCACGGCAATGCCGCCCTGTTCGCGCAGGGGCTTGTCGGCGGGGAGGATGACGTCCTCGTTCCAGTTCCTTGCGTTTTTGACCTCTTCCCACATGGTGGTGCCGGAGACGGTGAGAGCGTCCTTGTGCAGTTTGCCTGCCTCGCCGAGGCGTTTCAGGACAACGGGAAGGCCGCCGGCGTAGAAGAATTCCTCCATCAGGTAGGTGCCGGAGGGCTGGAGGTTCACGATGGTGGCGACGTCGCGGCCGCAGCGGTCCCAGTCGTCAAGGGTAATATCGACGCCGACGCGGCCCGCGATGGCCAGCAGGTGCACAACGGTGTTGGTCGAACCGCCCACCGCGCCGTTGGTGCGGATGGCGTTTTCAAAGGCCTCGCGGGTGAGGATGTCGGAGGGTTTGAGGTCGTCCTTGACCATCTGCACGATGCGCCGCCCCGAGAGCTGCGCCATGACGCGGCGGCGGGAGTCGACGGCGGGGATGGCGGCGTTGCCGGAAAGCGCCATGCCGAGCGCCTCGGCCATCGACGCCATCGACGAGGCGGTGCCCATGGTGTTGCAGGTGCCCGACGAGCGGGTGACGGCGGCCTCGGCGTCGAGGAATTCACCTTGGGTCATCTCGCCTGCCTTGACGGCTTCGGAGAAGCGCCAGAGGTGGGTGCCCGCGCCGACGCGTTCGCCCTGGAACCAGCCGTTCAGCATGGGGCCGCCGGTGACGACGATGCTTGGCAGGTCGCAGGAGGCGGCGGCCATCAGCAGGGACGGCGTGGTCTTGTCACAGCCGACCATCAGGACGCAGCCGTCGATGGGCTGGCCGCGGATCTGTTCCTCGATCGACATGGCGGCGAGGTTGCGGAACATCATCGCCGTGGGGCGGAAGGTGTTTTCCGAGGCGGAGAAGACGGGGACCTCGACCGGGAAACCACCGGCCTCCCAGATGCCGGCCTTTACCTTTTCACACAGCTCGCGCAGGTGGCCGTTGCAGGGCGTCAGGTCGGACCATGTGTTGAGGATGCCGATGATCGGACGGCCGTCAAAGAGGTCGTCGGGGTGGCCCTGGTTCTTGAGCCAGCCGCGATGGTAGATCACGTCGCGGGACGTGCCGCCGTACCATTCCTGCGAGCGCAGCTTGCGCGGCCATTTTGCCGGTGTGAATGCCATGGTGTCCTCCCGCTTTTGCGATGAGGCGTAGCAGCGGGTTTGCATATCATTCAAATTCGTTTAACGCTGTTTTGTATAACATTTCTGATAAGTGGAACGCCATGGACCTCGCCAGTCGCCTGAAGCCATCTCATGTGGAGTTGTTGCTGCGCATCGCCGAGACCGGGCAGTTGCAGCGCGCCGCCGAGATGGCGGGGATGTCGCAGCCCGCCGCCTCGCGCGTGCTGGCGGAGATCGAGGCGCGGGCGGGCGAGGCGCTTTTTGTGCGTCATCCCAAGGGCATGAGCGCGACCGCGCTGGGGGAGATCTATGTCCGGCACGGCAAGGTGATCCTGGAGGAATACGAACTGCTGGCGCGCGAGGCGTCGCGCGTGGCGGGCGGCGAGGTGGGGCAGGTGCGCGTTGGGGCGGTCACGGGCCCGGCGGTGGGCGTGCTGATGCCCGCGCTACGGCAGGTGCGGGCCGAGGCGCCGGATCTGGAGATCACGGTGGAGGTCGCCCCCTCGACCGATCTGGTGCGCGGGCTGGTGGAGGGGCGGTTCGACTTTGTCATCTCGCGGCTGCCAGCGGATCACGACAGCCGTGATTTCCACATGGTGCCTGCGCGCAGCGAGCAGGTGGCACTGTTGGTGAACCCCGCGCATCCGCTGGCAGAGGCGCGGGCGGTGCGGCTGGATCAGCTGGGCGGGTTCGAATGGGTGATGCAGGAGCCTGGCTCGCCGATACGGCGCGCGGTGGAGGCGGCCTTCCTCGGGCGCGGGCTGCGCGCACCAGAGCGGGTGCTGAACTCGTCGTCGCTGCTGGTGGTGCTGTCGCTGCTGGCGGACGGGGCAGTGATCGCGCCGCAGACGCTGGAGGTGGCGCAGATGCTGGCGGGGCAGGGCATCGCGGCCTTGCGGCTGGAGCAGCCGATCACGGTCTCGCCGTGTTTCGTCATCCGCAACCGGTTCCGGCAGTTGCCGGTGGCGGCGGAGCGGGTGCTGGGGCGAGTGCTGGGTCGCCTGTAAGCGGGCCGGGGCCTGTGGCGGCCCCGGCGCATGGGGTCAGGCGACGGCGCGCGGCTTGGTGTCTTCCAGAGACGCGTTCAGCGCGACGATCTGCATGGCGGCATCGGCGGCCTCGCGGCCCTTGCCGACGAAATGCGCGTGGTAGAAGTCCTCGTGCTCGGACTTCGGCTGGAAGTGGTGCGGGGTCAGCGAGACCGAGAACATCGGCACCTCGGTGTCCAGCTGGGCGTCCATCAGGCCCGAGACCACCGCCTGCGCGACGAAGTCGTGGCGGTAGATGCCACCGTCCACCACGAGGGCGGAGGCGGCGATGCCGTCATAGCGCCCGGTCTTGGCGAGCTTTTTCGCGAGCAGCGGCATTTCGAACGCGCCCGGCACGTCGAAGGATTCAACCGTTGCCTCGGGGGCGAGTTCGGCCACGCGGGCGCAGAACCCGGCATAGGCCTGATCGACGATGTCGGCGTGCCAACGTGCCTTGATGAAGGCGAAGGTAGGGGATTTTGTCATGCGTCTGGTCCTTTCACAAATGACAAGATCCCAGAGCATTCCACAAACGTACCCCCGCAAAACGGGTGCACGCCTGAGTTCTCTTCCATCCGGACTATGACCGTCGGCCCCGGAATTTCACCGGATCTGCTGACCCCCTCCGAAAAGGGGCGCTCGCGGGCTGTAACCGCCGGTGGGGAATTTCACCCCGCCCTGAGAATGACCCCTTTTTAACGCGGGCGCGCCGGGCGGTCAAACCCTGCGCGCGACACCTTGGCGCGGGAAAGCGAAGCGGCTGTGCGGTGGTTCACGGATCGTTTGGAGGTTGTCGTCAGGGTTAGCGCGATCTTTGCAAGGCGTGTGAATGGCCACCCATACCCCTTTACCTGTTCGATCTGAGCGCGATCATCTACAGATGACCCGATCCCCCGGTCGGTTTTTCAGTCAGTGGCGGTAATGCAGGGGGCCTTCCTCGGCTCGTGCTCTGACCGCAGTATCGGAGATGCTGCGCGGCGCAAAACAAAAGGCCGCCCGAAGGCGGCCCTGAAAACCAATGCAGCGGCGTTCAGCCCT
The DNA here is from genome assembly GCF_049800975.1 of Sagittula sp. S175. Taxonomy (NCBI): domain Bacteria; kingdom Pseudomonadati; phylum Pseudomonadota; class Alphaproteobacteria; order Rhodobacterales; family Roseobacteraceae; genus Sagittula; species Sagittula sp. S175. Next base: position 423,817 of record NZ_JBNAGB010000001.1, on the reverse strand, counting down.
GCTGCGTCGGAACAACCGGCGCCTGACCCGGAGCGGGACGTGCCTTGCCGCCGTTGAGCGGATCGTCCTGACGCTGCACGGAGCCTTCGAAATGGGCGCCGGATTCGATGGCGATGGTCTTGTGGATGATGTCACCCTCGACGCGCGCGGTGGCGGTCAGGCGGACCTTCAGGCCACGGACGCGACCGACGATGCGACCGTTCACGACCACGTCGTCGGCGACCACTTCGCCCTTGATCGTGGCGGATTCGCCGATGGTCAGCAGGTGCGCGCGGATGTCGCCCTCGACGGTGCCTTCGACCTGGATGTCGCCGGTGGTGCGGATGTTGCCGGTGACGTGCAGGTCAGCGGAGAGCACGGAGGCCGGCGGCTTTGCCTTGGGCGCGGTCGGTTTGAAGTCGGTCGACGGCTTCGGGGATTCGGGGATGGAGGGCTTGGCGGCGGTGTCGTTACCGGGACCAGGTTCGTTGATTTTGCTCTTAGAAAACATCGTTCGCAGCCTTGATATAGATCATCGGATTGACGGGGTTGCCGCCGACGCGGACCTCGTAGTGAAGGTGGGTCCCAGTCGACCGTCCAGTGTTCCCCATATCACCGATCCGCTGACCGCGCGAGACCCTTTGGCCGGACTTCACCCGAATTTTCGACATGTGGGCGTAGCGGGTTTCGATGCCGAATTCATGCTGGATCTTGACGAGGCGACCGTAGCCCGAGGACCAGTCGGCGTGGGTGACGACACCATCGGCGGTGGCGTAGATCGGCGTGCCATGCGGCGCGGCGAAATCGGTGCCCGCATGCAGGCGGCCCCAGCGGTAGCCGAAACCGGAGGTGAAGCGGAAGGCGTCCTTCAGCGGCGAGGAGAACGGCGCCTTCTGTGCCGCGATGCGGTAAAGGTTCAGCCGGTCCATCTGGTTGAGGATGCGGTTGGCGCGCATGGTGTCCTCGGAGGGCTCTTCGCCACGGGTCGAGAACGACAGGGGAGTCAGCGGGCCGCCCTGGCCGGAGTAGCCCTTGCGGACCTGCGCCAGGATGGTGTCGGGGTTCATGCCGGCCTTCTCGAACATCTTGTCGAGTGGCTTGACCGAGACGGTCATGGCGTCTTCGAGCTGGCGGAAGATGGTGTCGTTCTTCACCTGCATCTGCTCGATCTCGGCCTGCATCTCGGCGGCGCGCACCAGAGCGGCCTGCGCGTCGGCGACCACCTGATCGCGCTCGGCCGCGGTCTTGGCCAGTGCGTCGGAGAGGATGTCGAGGGTGCTGTCGTCACCGGAGGCCGCCATGGCGGTGGTGCCGCCCTGGATCTGTTCCTGCAAGGAGGCGAGTTTGTCAGAGACGTCCTCGCGGTCCTTCATGGTGTCGCGCAGGGTGGCTTGGATGACGTCAATGCCGGTCTCCAGCTCGCGGCGCCGGGTCTCGGACTCCAGCAGTTCGGACTGCATGGAGGAGATCTGCTTCAGCGCGGCGTTGAACCGGTTCTGCGCGGCCAGCGCCTCGGAGGCGCGGCTGTCGCGTTCGTGAGAAAGCGCATTGAGGCGCTGCTGGTAGGTGATCTGCTCGCGCTTGGCCTGTTCGCGGAAGTTGCCCGCACCGATGGAGTCCATCAGCAGGATCGCGGTGGCGATCGTGGTCCAGGAGACCACCAGCACGGCGCCGGTGAAGGCCACCGCCTGGGTCCCGGACTTCAGCCGGATGAACCGGGTGTCGTTGTCGGATCGCAGGAAAAGGCGGCGCTCCGGAAAGAACCGCTCGAGAATTGCATGTGTCTTGATCGCCAGACGTGTACGCACCTGACCGTCCCTATGTTGTCCCCTTCGAAGCGTGAGGGTCCCCCAACCCAGCCTCAGCGAAGGGCTTACTGGCCAAGGGATCATCGCGCAACATTTTTGGGCGGCAATGTCGGATCGGCAGGCGCCATGCTGCCGAATGGGCGAGAAACCGCCGATATGCAGCGGATTCAAAGGGTTCGGTTAGGGATAACTCAGGTGAGTGGCCAGTAGAAATCCGGCGGCAGGCCCGCTTCGGCGCGTTTTTCCTCGTTGAACGGCGGTTTTAGCGTCCCTTTGAAATAGCGCCGGACGAGGCTGTGAAAGGCCTCCTTGGGGTCCATGTCGTGGCGGCCACAGAGAAAATGGAACCACTTTGATCCATAAGCGACGTGACCCACTTCTTCCGCATAGATCGTGTTCAGGGCGGCCACGGCAGAAGTCGCCTGGGCCTTCTCGAACAGCGCGATCATGCCCGGTGTGACGTCCAGCCCACGGGCCTCGAGCACCATGGGAACGACGGCGAGGCGGCCCATGAAATCGTCCACGGTGTCCTCGGCGGCCTGCCACATGAAGGCATGCGCAGGCAGTGCGCCGTAGAAACTGCCCAGTTCCTCGAGGCAATCACACATCAGGTTGAAATGCTTGGCCTCCTCGGCGGCAGACTTCACCCAGTCGTCATAAAAGCCAACCGGCATCCTCACATGGGCAAAACGCGGGATGATGTCCCAGTGCAGGTCGACGGCATTGAGCTCGATATGCGCCACGGCGTGCAGCAGCGCGATGCGGCCTTGCGGGCTGCCGGGCTTGCGCTTGGGCACATCGCGCGGGTCGCGCAGCTCGGGCTTCTCGGGGCGCGACGGGCGCAGCGGCGGCAGGGCTGTGCCGATCTCGATCGTCTCGCCCGCGTCGCGGGCGGCGAACCAGCGTTCGGCGTAGGCACGGGACTTGGCGGTTTTTTGCCGCCCGTCGGCGGTGGTCAGAACGTCCACCGCCATCTCGGAAAGGGTCATCTGTGTCATGGGGATCGTGTGCCACGCAGGATGGTGACGACGCAACGCCCTGCCTTCATCTTGACCAAATTACCTCGGGGTCCGGGGCAGAGCCCCGGTGCGATTTTTCCCCGGAAAAATCGCCCACCCGCTCAGAGGGCGCGCGCCGCGTCCAGCACCTCTTCGGCGTGGCCCGGCACCTTCACCTTGCGCCATTCCCGGACAATCGCCCCGTCTTTGCCCACGAGGAAGGTCGACCGCTCGATCCCCATGAATTTCTTGCCATACATGGATTTTTCCTTCCACACGCCCAGCCGTTCGCTGAGGTCGCCAGCTTCGTCCGAGATCAGCGGCACGGTGAGGGCCTTCTTCGCCATGAACTTCTCATGGCTGGCGATGGAGTCCTTGGAAACACCATAGAGCTTCACGCCGAGGGCCTCGAAGTCCGGGGCGAGCGCGGTGAAGGCCTCGTTCTCCTTCGTGCACCCCGAGGTGTCGTCGCGCGGGTAGAAGAACAGCACGTAGGCACTGCCTTTGAGCGCGTCCGAAGACACCTCGCCGGAGGTGGCGGGCAGGGTGAAAGCGGGGATGTGATCGGACATGCGTGTAAACCTCGTCTGAATTGGTCTATGGTCTGCTGAGCCGGAGAATAAGGCATCGAGCGCAGGCTTCCAGTGAGCGAAGAACAGGTGACAGAAAAACCCCGAGGACGGCGGCGCAGGCGGGCGCTGGGTATCTTGCTGTCCGTGGTGGTGCTGGTGGCGGTTCTGCTTGGCGGCACCCTGTGGTTCATGGTCGGGCGCGAGGTGGCGGCCCCGGCGTGGTTGCGCGAGAAGATCGAGACGCGCATCGCGACGGCCCTGCCGGGCATCCGCGTGGACTTTGGCCGCATGAGCCTTTTGATACAGGAGTCCGGGCTGGCACGGATCATCCTGTGGGACGTGGCGATCCGCAATGACAAGGGTGTGATGATCGCCCAGCTGAACGACATCGAGGCGGGGATCGCTCCGGTGTCCTTCCTGAACCGTGAATGGGAATTGCGCGAGGCGCAGGTCTCGGGCGCCTTCGTTACCTTGCAGCGCGATGAACAGGGGCGGCTGGGTCTGGCGCTGGGGGATGCCTTTGCCGCCGGGACGCAGGTGCCGGACATCGGGCAGATGGTGGCGCAGGTCGATGCGCTGGCGCTGGACCCGCGACTGGCGAAGCTGGACCTGTTCGAGGCGGATGCGCTGACGCTGCGCTACGAGGATCTGCGAGCGCGGCGTGGCTGGACGGCGGATGGCGGGCGGCTGCGGTTGGCGCGCGAGGGCGACCGGCTGCGCCTGTCGGGTGACGTGGCGCTGCTGTCGGGGGGCGACGGGGTGGCGACGGTCGAGGTGGATACCTCCAGCCAGATTGGCGAAAACGGGTTCGATTTCAGCGTGATGCTGGACGGTCTTGCCTCGGAGGACATCGCCACGCAAAGCCCTGCGCTGGCCTGGCTTGACGCCCTGGACGCGCCGATTTCCGGCGCTTTGAAATCGTCGCTGGCACCGGACGGCAGCCTTGGCGTCATGGAGGCCTCGCTGGAGATCGGGCGCGGTGTCCTGCAACCGAACCGCGAGGCAAACCCGTTGCGGTTCCACGACGCGCGCACGGCCTTTACCTACGATCCGGCGGCGGGCGTGATGCGGTTCAGCGAGATCCGGTTGTCCTCGCCGCTGGTCAATGCCCGCGCCATCGGGGTCACCCAGCTGGATGTGGCGCAGCCGGGGCAATTGCCCAAGGCGCTGACCGCGCAGTTCTCGCTGAAGGACCTGCGATTGGCAAAGGGCACCGTGCTGGACCGCGAGATCAGCCTATCGGGCGCGGACATGGCGTTCCGGCTGGCGCTCCAGCCCTTCCGGGTTGATCTTGGCAGCCTGACAATCACCGATCCCGCGTTTCCGATCCGGGCAAAGGGGTGGTTCGAGGCGGGCAAGGACGGCTGGCAGGTGTCGCTGGATGCACAGGCCGCCGAGACGGACGCGGTGCAGGTCAAGGACTACTGGCCCGCGCAACTGGTGCCGCGTACGCGCGACTGGGTGATGCGCGCGGTCGAGAAGGGGCAGGTGACGGATGTCATCTTTGCCCTGAGGGCGCGGCAGGGCGAAAAGCACCCGATGACCTATTTCGACCTCGGCATCCGGGACGCGACGGTGGCCTATGCGCCGAACCTGCCCGCCATCAGTGGCGGAGCGGGGCGGCTGACGATTTACGACCGGCGTCTGGGGTTGCGGCTGGACGAAGGCCGCGTCGACATGGGCGAGGCGGGCGTGCTGCGGCTGGATGGCTCGGAGTTCGTCATTCCGGATTTGCAGCTGAAGCCGCCGGATGGGGTGTTGGACCTGAAGGTGCGCGGACCGCTGAGCGCAGCGCTGGCCTTTGTGGACAATGACCAGTGGCAGGTGCTGCGCAAGGTCGGCAAGGACGCGACACTGGCGACCGGCGAGGTGGATCTGAGCGGGACGGTAAAGCTGCCGCTGGGGGACAATATCACCTTTGATGACGTGAAGCTGGCGCTGGCCGGGACGGCCAAGGATGTGCGCAGCGCCAAGGCGGTGCCGGGCAAGGTGCTGACGGCGCAGGCGCTGGACGTGGCGCTGGACAACCGCGCGTTGCGGATCGAGGGCGCGGTGGATGCCTCGGGCCTGCCTGCGACGGGTGTCTGGACGCAGCCGCTGGACGGCGGCGGTTCGCGATTGGCGGCAACAGTGGACGTGACGGCGAAAAGCCTTGCCTCGCTGGGGATTACCCTGCCGGATGGTATGGTGCGCGGCGCGGGCAAGGGGGCACTGACGCTGGAGCTCCCGAAGGGTGGCGCGCCGACCTTCGCGGTGGAAAGCGATTTGGCGGGGCTGGGGCTGTCGGTGCCGCAGATCGGCTGGTCGCTGGCGCCGGGAACCAAGGGGCGGTTCACGGTCTCCGGCAGCCTCGGGCCGCAGGTGAAGATCGACGCCATGGCGCTGAAGGGCGCGGGGCTGGAGGCGGCGGGGCGCGTGGTCCTGACTGCCAGCAATGCCTTTGATCGGCTGGAGTTCTCGCGCCTGAAGGTCGGCGACTGGATGGAGGCTGTCGGGCGTTTGAAGTCGCGCGGCAAGCAGGCCCCGGCGGTCGAGATCGCCTCGGGGCGGATCGACCTGCGCTCGGCACCCTTTGGGGCGAGCGGGTCCTCGTCTGGCGGAGAGGGCGACGGCGCGCCCATCGCGCTGACTCTGGACAGCCTGCGGGTGACGGACAACATCGAATTGAAGGACTTCCGCGGGAACTTTGTCACCACGCGCGGGCTGGAAGGACGGTTCGACGCGCGGCTGGGCGGCATGACGCCGGTGCAGGGGCAGGCCATTCCGCAGAACGGCGGCAGCGCGTTTCGTATTTTCGGCGAGGATGCGGGCGATGTGCTGAAGGCCGCTAATCTGCTGAAGACGGTGCAGGACGGGACCTTCCAACTGGACCTTGCGCCGGTGCGCGGGCAGGCGGGCAGCTTTGACGGGCTGCTGACCATCCGCGAGGCGCGGTTGCAGAAGATGCCCGCGATTGCCTCGCTGCTGGATGCGATTTCGGTGGTGGGCCTGCTGGACCAGATGAACGGGCCGGGGATCTTCTTTTCGGATATCGAGGCGCGGTTCCGCCTGACTCCAAGCCGCGTGATCGTGACCGAAAGCAGCGCGGTGGGGCCGTCCATGGGCGTGTCGCTGGACGGGTATTACGACCTCGCCAGCGGCGGTATGGACATGCAGGGGGTAATTTCGCCCATTTACGTGGTGAACGCCATCGGGCGGCTGATCGCGCCGAGAAAGGGCGAGGGCCTGATCGGCTTCAACTTTGACCTGCGGGGGACGGTGGGCGCGCCGAAGGTGTCGGTCAACCCGCTTTCCGCCTTGACCCCCGGCATGTTCCGCGACATCTTCCGCCGTCCACCGCCGAAGTTGTCGCAATAATAACAAGGATTTGTCGCGTGAAGCTGAGCGATTTCGATTTCGATCTGCCGGATCGGCTGATTGCCACGCGGCCTGCCAAGCCGCGATCCTCGGCGCGGCTGCTGGTGGTCGAGGGTGACGCGATCACCGACGCGCGGGTCAGCGATCTGGTGCGGTGGCTGCGGCCCGGCGACAGGCTGGTGCTGAACGATACCAAGGTGATCCCGGCGCGCCTGTCCGGCGTGCGGCGGCGCACGGGCGAGGCAGGCGAGACCGAGGCGGCGGTCGAGGTGACGCTGCTGGAGCCGCGTGCGGATGGCTGTTGGGCGGCGCTGCTGAAGCCCTTGAAGAAGGTGCGCGAGGGCGAGGTGGTGCGGTTTTCCGATGACCTGTCCGCCGAGTTGGTGGCCAAGGAAGACGGGCAAGGACTGTTGCGCTTCAACCTCGCGGGCGAGGATTTCGACGCGGCGCTGAATGCGGCGGGGGCGATGCCCTTGCCGCCCTATATCGCCGCGAAGCGTGCGGCGGATGCGCAGGACAAGGACGATTATCAGACGGTTTGGGCGCGGAACCGTGGGGCCGTGGCGGCGCCGACGGCGTCCTTGCACTTTGATGAGGCTTTGTTGCAGGCGCTGGCAGAGATCGGGGTGCAGTTTACCCATGTCACGTTGCACGTCGGCGCAGGGACCTTCCTGCCGGTCAAGGTCGAGGATGTGACCACCCACAAGATGCACGGCGAATGGGGAGAGGTCTCGGCGCAGGCGGCGGCGGAAATCGCGGAGACCAAGGCCGCAGGCGGGCGGGTGATCCCGGTGGGCACCACGGCGCTGCGGCTGATCGAGACGGCGGCGCGCGGCGGGGCCATCGCGCCCTTCGAGGGGGTGACCGATATCTTCATCTACCCCGGCTTCACCTTTCATGTGACCGACGCCTTGATGACGAATTTCCACCTGCCGAAGTCGACGCTGCTGATGCTGGTCTCGGCCCTCATGGGGCAGGACCGTATTACGCGCATCTACGATCACGCGGTGTCGAACGACTATCGGTTCTTCTCTTACGGGGATGCCTCGCTGCTGATCCCGTGAACCGGACATGCGCAAAAACTGGCGCATTTGCCGGATATTGGTCGCGCTGCGACATGGTTTCGTGACAGGGGTCGCCTATGACGGCCCGACGTGCCATGCGTCATGGGACTGTGACGGGAAGAAAGAGGATTAGACGATGCTGGGTGTTCTGAGGTCGACATGGCCGCTGCTGCTGGGGATGCTGTGCCTGATGCTGGGCAATGGCCTGCACGGGTCACTGCTGGGTGTGCGCGGACCGGCGGCGGGCTTCGCGCCGTTGACGATGTCGCTCATCATGTCGGCCTATTTCGCGGGCTTCCTGTTCGCGTCGCGCATGGTGCCCGAGATGATCCGCCGCGTCGGGCACGTCCGCGTGTTCGCGGCGCTGGGGTCGTTCATCTCGGCGGCGCTGATCCTGTTTCCCGCCATCCCGCATCCCGTGGCCTGGATCGCCGGGCGGCTGGTGCTGGGGTTCTGTTTCTGCGGCGTCTACGTCACGGCGGAAAGCTGGCTGAACAACACGGCCACGAACGAGACTCGCGGCCAGACGCTGTCGGCCTACATGATCGTGCAGATGCTGGGGATCATCGTGGCGCAGGCCATGCTTCTGATCCCGGATGTGTCCGGTTTCCTGCTGTTCGTGATTCCATCCGTGCTCGTTTCCATATCGTTTGCGCCGATTCTGCTGTCGATTTCACCAACGCCCGCATTTGAGTCGACCAAGCGCATGACCCTGCGCGAGCTTTACGGGATCTCTCCGCTGGGCATGGTCGGCATCTTCCTGCTGGGGTCGGTCTTTGCCGCGCAATTCGGCATGGCGGCGGTCTACGGAACCGAAGCCGGGATGACGCTGAAGCAGATCTCGATCTTCATCTCGGCCTTCTACGTCGGCGCGCTGTTCATGCAGTATCCGCTGGGCTGGATTTCCGACCGGGTGGACCGGCGCGGGCTCATCATGGCGGTGGCGGCACTGGGGGCGGCGGCGGCTGTGGTCGCCTGGCTGGCAAGCAGCTTCTGGCTGATCGTGGCGGCGGCCTTTGTCATCGGTGGATGCTCTAATCCATTGTATTCGCTGTTGATCGCCTACACCAATGATTTCATGGAGGCCGAGGACATGGCCGCCGCCTCGGCGGGTCTGCTGTTCATCAACGGTGTGGGGGCCATCGCCGGTCCGCTGGTGATCGGCTACGTCATGCAGGCGTTCGGCGCGTCGGGGTTCTTTGCCCTGATCGCGGGCCTGCTGGCGGCGGTTGCGGCTTATGCGCTGTACCGGATGACACAGCGCCCGGCGCCCAAGGTCGAGGACACCGGCGCCTATGCTCCTGTCATGCCCAACTCGACGCCGATCGCCATGGAGGTTGCGCAAGAATATTTCATAGATCACGCCGAGGATGATGAATAATTACTTCGCCGCACTTGCGATCTTGTCAAAATATGACAAGAATCGTGATTGGGCAGCGTCTTCACCCTGTGTGTAACGTTTTCTTAACAATCCGTGGCAGGACCATCGAGGAGGATCACATGGTGGGGCCGGAAGAGATACTGAAGTTCTGGTTGGACGAGGTCGGACCGGAGGGCTGGTACAAGCAGGACGCGGCGCTGGACGACGAGATCCGCGCGCGCTTCGGGGCCGCCTGGGAAGGGTTGATGCAGGGGCGCTACGGCCTGTGGCTGACCTATCCGTCGGGCGTGCTGGCCTACATCATCCTGTCGGACCAGTTCTCGCGGAACATGTTCCGCGGCGACGGCAAGGCCTTTGCCTCGGATCGCATCGCCCTGGCGGCGGCCAAGCAGGCGATTCATCGCGGCTGGGACATGAAGATCGACGAACCGGCGCGGCAGTTTTTCTACATGCCGCTGATGCATTCGGAAAACCTGTGTGACCAGGACCGCTGTGTGCGCCTGATGAAGGAACGCATGCCCGAGACCGGGGCGGGCAACCTACTGCACGCGCGCGTGCACCGCGAGGTCATCCGCCAGTTCGGGCGCTTCCCCTATCGCAACGACGCGCTGGACCGCAAGACGACCAGCGCCGAGGCGGCGTACATGTCGGATGGTGGCTACGGCGAGACCCTGCGCGGGATGCAGGCCGAGGCAGCCTGAGTCTGCAGCCGGGTCTGAAATGGGCGCGTCCTGCGGGCCGCGCCTTTTTGTGACCGCCGCCCTCTGACGCGGCAAAACCCAGCATGCCGCCTTTTCCAAGGTGCGGGAACCACCTGCTTTTCCCGCGCTTTTGCCTTCATCTTGATCCAAATACCTCAGGGGTCCGGGGGTGGAACCCCCGGTGGGGGGGCGCCCACATGAGCGGCGCAGCCCCAACCCCCCCCCCCACCCCCGCCGCGCCCC
>NZ_JBNAGB010000001.1:394041-413704 GCF_049800975.1 Sagittula sp. S175 | reverse complement strand
GTGTTTTTTCTCTTTATCTGTATCAAACCCCGGGGGGGGGGGGGGGTTCACCCCCCCGGGTGGGTCGCCTCGCACTTGCGAGGCGAAGCCCATCCGCAGCGCCGAACCTCGGCGGCAAGCCTGCGCAGGGTAATCGCAATTCAAGGCGCCCACGAAAAACGGTTGGGGTCCCCGAAATTGCGGGCTAGCCTGTGGTCACAGTGACGCGCAGGGAGGACCGCATGGGCGCTTATGACATGGTGGTGATCGGGGCGGGGCCCGGTGGATACGTGGCCGCGATCCGGGGCGCGCAGCTGGGGCTGAAGGTGGCCGTGGTGGAACGCGAGCACCTCGGCGGCATCTGCCTCAACTGGGGCTGCATTCCGACGAAGGCGCTGTTGCGCTCGGCGGAGGTCTACCACCTGATGCACCGTGCCAAGGAATTCGGGTTGAGCGCCGAGGGGCTGTCGTTCGACCTTGACGCGGTGGTGAAACGGTCTCGGGGCGTGGCGAAGCAGCTGAATTCCGGCGTGGGCCACCTGTTGAAGAAGAACAAGGTTGACGTGGTGATGGGTGCTGCGCGGCTGGAGGGGCCGGGGCGCGTGTCGGTGGACGGCAAGGTGCTGGAGGCCCGCAACATCGTCGTGGCGACCGGCGCGCGGGCGCGGGAACTGCCGGGGTTGGAGGCCGACGGCGACCGGGTCTGGACGTACAAGCATGCGTTGCAGCCGGTGCGGATGCCGAAGAAGCTGTTGGTCATCGGGTCCGGTGCCATCGGGATCGAATTCGCGTCCTTTTACAATGCCTTGGGGGCCGATGTGACGGTGGTCGAGGTGGTGGATCGCATCCTTCCGGTCGAGGATGTCGAGATTGCAACCTTTGCGAAAAAGCAGTTCCAGAAGCAGGGCATGACGATCCTCGAGAAGGCGGCGGTGAAGCAGCTGGACCGCCGCAAGGATGGCGTCACGGCGCATGTGGAGCGCGGCGGCAAGGTCGAGAAGATGGAATTCGATACCGTGATTTCCGCCGTGGGGATCGTGGGCAATGTCGAGGATCTTGGGCTGGAAGAGCTGGGGGTGCGGGTCGAGCGGACCCATGTCGTCACCGACCCAATGTGCCGCACCGGGGTCGAAGGCGTTTATGCCATCGGCGACGTGGCGGGCGCGCCCTGGCTGGCGCACAAGGCCTCGCACGAGGGGGTCATGGTCGCCGAGCTGATCGCGGGCGGGCATCCCCATGCGGTCGATCCGGGGTCGATTGCGGGCTGTACCTATTGCCAGCCGCAGGTGGCCTCGGTGGGGCTGACCGAGGAGAAGGCCAAGGCGGCGGGCTACGAGGTGAAGGTCGGGCGCTTCCCCTTTGTCGGTAATGGCAAGGCGATTGCGCTGGGAGAGGCGGAGGGCATGGTGAAGACGGTGTTCGACGCCAAGACCGGGGCGCTGCTGGGGGCGCATATGGTGGGCGCGGAGGTCACGGAGCTGATCCAGGGCTACGTCATCGGGCGGCAGCTGGAGACGACGGAGGCCGACCTGATGCAGACGGTCTTCCCACATCCGACGCTGTCGGAGATGATGCACGAGTCGGTGCTGGACGCCTGGGGACGCGCGATCCATTTCTGAGGGGCGCGCGAATTTTCTGTGAAAATTCGGGCGCTCAACTCTGCGAAAGCGCGTCGATCATGGCGTGGGCCTTGGGGGCGATCCAGTCTGCGAGGATCGGCGCCCCTGCGGCGACCTTTGACAGGACGGCTGCGTCGAATTTCTCGCGTGTGACCTTGTATTCCACCCAGGACCCGCCGCCCGCCATCAGGTTCTGGTTCGGCGGGTTGAAGCGGTCGAGCGACTTGGCAAAGCGGGCCTCGGGGCTTTGGTTGGCCTCGAAGTCCTCCCAGAGGGCGCGCAGCGGCGCGCCTTCGGAGCCCAGCAGGCCGAAGAGCCGGTCGGCGGCGGCGTTTTCCGCCGCTTCGATGGCAGCGGTGTCGACGGCGCCGAAGACCGGCACGTCGCCCGCGTCGATTTCGACCAGATCATGCAGCAGCAGCATGGTGACAACCTTGGCGGTGTCCACCGGGATGGGGGCGTGTTCCGCGAGGATCAGGGCGTAGAGGGCGACGTGCCAGCTGTGCTCGGCGCTGTTCTCTCGCCGCGCGCCGTGCAGGGCGAGCGTGGCTCGGTTGACGGACTTCAGGCGGTCGGCCTCGGCTAGGAAGGCGAGGCGGGCGGTCAGCGGGCCAGCGGGCGGCGTTTCGCGGGCCATCAGCGCGCGGGTGTGTGCATCGAGCGCGGGCCAGTCCTGCGCTATGCGGCGCGCGCGGCCTTCGGTCAGGGTGTGACCGGCAATGTCGGGGTGATCCTCGTGCCACTCGGGGGCGAGGAAGACCTGCAGGATCGGCTGCATGTGGTCGATGCGCTTGGCGTAGACCGCCGAGGGCGTGGCGTTCTCCTCGAATTCCTGCCAGAGGGCGTGCAGGCGCGCGCCCTGATCGGGGGGCAGCAGGCCGAAGAGCCGGGTGGCGGCGGCATTTTCCTTGCGCGCGATCTCGTGCGGGTCATGGGCCACGGCGACGGAATGATCGCCCGCGTCGATTTCCACGATGTCGTGGATCAGCAGCATGGCAATGGCGCGGGCGAGGTCGCAGCCTTGCGGCGCATCAGGTGCCAGCACCAGCGCCCAGAGGGCGACGTGCCAGCTATGCTCGGCCACGTTTTCTGGGCGTGACCGGTCCATCAGGACATTGTGGCGGGTGACGCCCTTGAGCGCGTCCGCCTCGTTGAGAAATGCCATCTGGCGGTCGAGGCGGTGCGGGTCGGTCATCGGTCAGCTCGCGTTCAGAGGTTTTCGTTGTCCGAGCCGGGCGCGCGGGCTTCGGGGATGGCTTCACCCTTCTTCTTGGCCTCGAGGGCCTTTTTCACATGGTCCGTCAGGAAGGCGCGGGCGCGGCGTTCGGCAAGGCGGATGCGGACGGCGGCGCGGAAGATTTCCTCGGACGAAGGAGAGGATGCGCCGAGCACGGAGGCAACCTGATCGGGGAGGTTCTCGTCGCCCAAGGCATCCATCGCCTTGATGACGTCCTGTGCGAGCTTGTCGGAAAGGTCTTCGACGACGGACATGGGGGTTCCCTGTCTGTTGGGGCCAGAGGCGAGAAGGGGGGCCAGAGCCCCCCGAACCCTTAGCGGGTGTTCTCTGTCAGGCGGCGTTTCACGTAGCCGTTCACGTGGTCGATCATCGTTTCCATGTGCGGCTCTTCGAAGAAGTGCCCGGAGCCGTCGATTTCCTCGTGCGTGATCGTGATCCCCTTCTGCTCGTGCAGTTTGTTCACCAGCGACCGCGTGTCCGCGGGAGGGGCCACGCGATCGTTCGTGCCGTTGATGATGAGACCCGAGGAGGGGCAGGGCGCGAGGAACGAGAAGTCGTACATGTTGGCCGGCGGAGAGACCGAGACGAAGCCGGTGATCTCGGGGCGGCGCATCAGAAGCTGCATGCCGATCCATGCGCCGAAGGAGAAGCCCGCGACCCAGCAATGTTTCGAGTTCTGGTTCATCGACTGGAGGTAATCCAGCGCCGATGCCGCATCCGACAGCTCGCCCACGCCCTGATCGTATTCGCCCTGCGAACGACCCACGCCGCGGAAATTGAACCGCAGGACGGTGAAGCCCATGTTGTAGAAGGCGTAATGCAGGTTGTAGACGACCTTGTTGTTCATCGTCCCGCCGAACTGCGGATGTGGATGCAGCACGATGGCGATCGGCGCGTCGCGGTCTTTTTGCGGGTGGTAACGGCCTTCGAGGCGGCCTTCGGGTCCGGGAAAAATCACCTCGGGCATGGGTGCGCTGTGGCTCCTGAGTTCGTGCGCCGGGCGGCGCGTCGTGCTGGGCCGGGAATTCTTGACGACTTCACTCGGCCACTTTAGAAACATTCCAAACAGGCCTGCGGGCCGGAACGGGCTTCGATGCACTTATGCAATCGGGCGGGCAAGGTCAATTGGCCTGCGCTCTTGTGACGTGTTTGTCGGAGCGTTTTTGTCTGGATGATGTGACCTTTGGGGAGAGGGGACGCGGATGAAACTGAGCACGAAGGGGCGCTATGCCATGGTGGCGCTGGTGGATATCGCGTTGCAGCCCGAGGGGGACCTGGTGACGCTGGGCGACGTGTCCAAGCGGCAGGACCTGTCCTTGCCCTATCTCGAACAGTTGTTCGTGAAACTGCGCCGCGCCGGGCTGGTGGAATCGGTGCGCGGGCCGGGCGGCGGCTATCGGCTGGCAAAGTCGCCGTCGGATATCAGGGTTGTCGACGTGCTGGGCGCGGTGGACGAGACGGTGGACGCCATGCACAAGGGGGCCGGGGCCTCGGGCGGCTTGAGCGGGTCCAAGGCGCAGTCGTTGTCGAACATGCTGTGGCAGTCGCTGTCGGCGCATGTCTACGTCTTTCTGCATCAGACGCGCTTGTCGGATGTGGTGCAGCGGGGGCTGGCGCCCTGTCCGGCGGTGCCGGCGCTGTTCGATGTGGTCGAGGATGAGGGCTGAGAGGGGGCGCTGCCCCCGTCCTTCGGACTCCCCCGGAGGTATTTGGACCAAGAAGAAGCACAGGGTCGGAACAGGGTTTGAAGCGGGTTTACCTGGATCATAATGCGACGACGCCGTTGCGGGTTGAGGCACGCGACGCAATGGTTGCGGCGATGGATGTCTTTGGCAATCCGTCGTCGGTGCATGGCGAGGGGCGGGCTGCGAAGTCTCTGGTGGAGCGGGCGCGGGCTCAGGTGGCGGCGGCCTTTGGTGCGGATGGCGCGGACGTGGTGTTCGTGTCCTCGGCCACCGAGGCGGCAGCGCTGGCCTGTGCGGGCCGTGGGCTCATGGGGGCCGAGGTCGAGCACGACGCGGTCGCGTCCTGGATTGATCCGGTGTTGCCCGTGGATGCGGCTGGCCGGGTTTCTGTTGCAGAGCCGGAGCGCAGTGTGCTGCAACTGGCGAATTCCGAGACCGGGGTGGTGCAGGATCTGCCTCAGGGGCTGGCGGTGGTGGATGCCACGCAGGCCTTTGGCAAGCTGCCGGTTGCCTTCAACTGGATGGGCTGCCAGATGGCGCTGGTGTCGGCGCACAAGCTGGGCGGGCCGAAGGGGATCGGCGCGCTGGTGATGAAGCGCGGCACCGACCTTGCGGCGCAGCTGAAGGGCGGTGGGCAGGAGATGGGCCGTCGCGCAGGCACCGAGAACGTCATCGGCATCGCGGGATTCGGCGCGGCAGCAGAGGCGGCGGCGCGCGAACTGGACGAAGGTCGCTGGGCCGAGGTGGAAAAGATTAGAAACATTCTAGAGTTTTCGATTGCAGCGGCTGCGAAAGAAACTATTTTTGTCGGGAAAGATGCGCTGAATGCCTTGGCGCGTCTGCCGAACACGTCCTGTTTTGCCACCCCGGGGTGGAAGGGCGAGACGCAGGTGATGCAGATGGACTTGGCGGGATTCGCGGTCAGCGCGGGCTCTGCCTGTTCGTCAGGAAAGGTCCGTGCCAGCCGGGTGCTGCGGGCCATGGGATACGGTGACGAGGTCGCAAGCTCTGCCATTCGGGTGAGCCTGGGGCTGGACACCACCGAAGAAGACGTGTCGCGCTTTGTCGAAGCGTGGCTGAAGACATACGAGCGGTTCCGCGCGCGGGCCGGCTGAGAGAGGAAGAAGCATGTCCATGACCGAAGACGTGAACGTCAAGGAAGGCGTCGATCAGGAGACGGTGGATGCCGTCAAGCAGGTGTCGACCTACAAGTACGGCTGGGACACCGAGATCGAGATGGAATACGCCCCCAAGGGCGTGAACCCCGATATCGTGAAGCTGATCTCGTCCAAAAATGACGAGCCGGAGTGGATGACGGAATGGCGTCTGGCGGCCTTCGAGCGCTGGACCAGGATGGAAGAGCCCAAGTGGGCGATGGTCTCTTACCCGGAGATCGACTTTCAGGAGCAGTATTACTACGCCCGCCCCAAGAGCATGGCGGAGAAGCCCAAGTCGCTGGACGAGGTCGATCCTAAGCTGCTGGCGACCTATGAAAAGCTGGGCATCCCGCTGAAGGAGCAGATGATCCTTGCCGGTGTCGAAGGGGCCGAGAACATGCCCGCCGAGGGCCGCAAGGTGGCCGTGGACGCGGTGTTCGATTCGGTGTCCGTGGGCACGACCTTCCAGGCGGAGCTGAAGAAAGCGGGCGTGATCTTCTGCTCGATCTCCGAGGCGATCCGCGAGCATCCGGAGCTGGTGAAGAAATACCTCGGCACGGTGGTGCCCGCGTCGGACAACTTCTACGCGACGCTGAACAGCGCCGTGTTCTCGGATGGCTCGTTCGTCTACGTGCCGCCGGGGGTGCGCTGCCCGATGGAGCTGTCGACCTATTTCCGCATCAACGCCGAGAACACCGGCCAGTTTGAGCGGACGCTCATCATCGCGGACAAGGGGTCTTATGTCTCCTACCTCGAAGGCTGCACCGCACCGCAGCGCGACACAGCGCAGCTGCACGCGGCGGTGGTCGAGATCATCATCGAGGAAGATGCCGAGGTGAAGTATTCCACCGTGCAGAACTGGTTCCCCGGGGACGAAAACGGCAAGGGCGGCATCTACAACTTCGTCACCAAGCGCGCGGATTGCCGGGGCGACCGGGCCAAGGTGATGTGGACGCAGGTGGAAACCGGCTCGGCCGTGACGTGGAAATACCCGTCCTGCATCCTGCGCGGGAATGAATCGCAGGGCGAGTTCTATTCGATCGCCATCGCCAACAACCACCAGCAGGCCGACACCGGGACCAAGATGATCCACCTTGGCCGCGATACCAAGTCGCGGATCGTGTCCAAGGGGATTTCGGCAGGGGTGGCGCAGAACACCTATCGCGGGCTGGTGTCGATGCACCCGAAGGCGAAGAACTCGCGCAACTACACGCAGTGCGACTCGCTGTTGATCGGCGACAAGTGCGGCGCGCACACGGTCCCTTACATCGAGGTGAAGAACAACTCGTCGCGTTGCGAGCATGAGGCGACCACGTCCAAGGTGGATGACGATCAGCTGTTCTACTGCCGCCAGCGCGGCATGGACGAGGAGGAGGCGGTGGCCCTTGTGGTCAACGGCTTCTGCCGAGAGGTGTTGCAAGCGCTGCCGATGGAGTTCGCCATGGAAGCGCAGCAGCTGGTGGCGATCAGCCTTGAAGGGTCCGTGGGGTAAGTCGGGGTCAACCCCGACCTACGCCCGCCGCGCGCCGGTGCACCATGTCCCTGTCATATCCCGCGATTGCGCCCATCGTGCTGCTGTCCCTGTCGAATGTCTTCATGACATTCGCGTGGTACGGGCACCTGAAGTTCAAGGGCGCGGCGCTGATCACGGTGATCGTGGTCAGCTGGGGCATTGCGTTCTTCGAGTATTGCCTTGCCGTGCCGGCCAACAGGATCGGGCACGAGGTCTATTCGGCGGCGCAGCTGAAGACGATACAGGAGGTCATCACGCTGACCGTCTTTGTCGGCTTCTCGGTGGTCTACCTGAAGGAAAGCTTGTCGCTGAACACCGTGATCGGGTTCGCCTTCATCGCCGTAGGCGCGGCTTTCGTGTTCCGGGGGTGAGGGGATGAGCGGGGCCATCACTTTGCCTGCGGCAGAGGTCGCGCCGGACGATTATTTCGACCTGCGCGGCGCGTTGCAGGCGCTGGACAGCGGTGCTCCGGTGACCTTTCCGCCGATGCACATGACGCGGGTGCGGATCGGTGGGCGGAACCTGACGTTCTGCACCAACTTTGCCAAGGACCCGGTGCAGCGGATGCAGCGCAAGGGGCGGTTCTACGAGGACGATGACCTGCGCGAGGTGGCGAAGTTCCTGCCGAAAGCGCCGCGCGTGCTGGACGTGGGGGCCAATGTCGGCAATCACGCGATGTATTTCGCGACCCAGTGCGGGGCGGAGTCCGTCGTGGTGATCGAACCCAACCCGCTGGCGCTGGCACCCTTGGTGGCGAACATCCTGCTCAACGACCTGGGCGGGGTGATCCGCACCGAGGCGCTGGGGATAGGGTTGGGCGCCAAGTCCGAAGGCGGGCTGTACATGCGGCGGCGGTTGCAGAACCTTGGCGGCACTAGGATGCAGCGCGACATGGGCGGCGATCTGGAGGTGCATCCGGGCGATGCTCTGTTCGCCGACGAGCAGTTCGATTTGATCAAGATCGACGTCGAGGGGATGGAGATGGACGTGCTGGCCGGTCTGGAATTGACCATTGCCCGCTGCCGTCCGCTGATCTTCATCGAGGTGGACGACGAGAACACCGCAGCCTTTGACGACTGGTGCGCCGCGCGGGGCTACGTGCCGCGCTACGAGGTGCGCCGCTACAACGTGAACAAGAATTACCTCGTGCAGCCCGTGGGAGAGACAGCATGATCGTGACCACCACTCCGAACGTCGAAGGCCACCTGATCGCCGAGTACCTCGGCATCGTCACCGGCGAGGCGATCCTTGGGGCGAACATCTTTCGCGATGTCTTTGCCGGGATCACGGACATCATCGGGGGCCGGTCCGGTGCCTATGAGAAATCCCTGGCCGAGGCGCGCGAGACGGCGTTGGGCGAACTGGAAGCCCGGGCGCGGGCGATGGGGGCCAATGCCGTGGTGGGTGTCGATCTGGATTACGAGGTCATCAACAACATGCTGATGGTGTCTGCCTCGGGCACGGCGGTGGTACTGGGGTAAAGGCGTCACGCACGCTGATCGAACGGATAGGGCGATAGGTCACAAACTTGTCAGTTTTCGGAAAATACTTGGGCAATGCCACATTGTCGCCGCTTTCCGGGCGCAAAACCTCCTTGCGTGGGGGCGCGTTTCAGAGCGGGTGTGACAATGTCCAATGCTGTTACCAAGTCCGGCCAGAAGGCTCTGGAAAACTGGCAGTCGATGCGCGAGCAGGAACGTTCGCTGCGCGAGGCCATGACCGTCGAGGAACCCGTGGCAACTTCGCCGCGGCGCAAGCTGTGCATCAGCTGTTTTGCAGGGGCTGGGGTGCTGGTCACCGCCGGGGTTCTGCTTGGGGCCGGTCTGCTGACCTGATCCCGATGGGGGGCGCGGCATGAGCGCCTCCACGATCATACGTCCCGAACTGACCATGCCCGAGGCCGAGGCCACGCTGTTGCGCGCGGCATACGAGCGGGCAGGGGTCATCCTCGAATACGGTTCGGGCGGGTCTACCGTCATGGCCGCCGAGATGCCGGGCAAGACCGTCTTCAGCGTCGAATCCGACCGCGACTGGGCACAGATGATGCGCGGCTGGTTCGCGGACAATCCGCCCGTCGCCGGGTCGGATGTGGATGTGATCTGGTCCGACATCGGCCCGACCAAAGAGTGGGGGCACCCGGTTGATGGCACCGAGTGGCGCCGTTTTGCCCGCTACCCGCTGGAGGTCTGGGGCATGTCGCATTTCCGTCAGCCCGACGTGGTGCTGGTGGATGGCCGTTTCCGGCAGGGCTGCGCCCTGGCTTGCGCTTTCATGTCGAAGGCACCGCTGGAGCTCTACTTCGACGATTACGTGCAGCGGAAACATTACCACAAGGTCGAGCAGATCCTCGGCCCTCCCGAAATCACCGGGCGCATGGCCTTTTGGCATGTCAGCCCCCAACCCATCCCGCCGGAGCGGCTGATGTGGGTCATCCGACTCATGCAGAATCCGTAACCGGCTGACAGATATACGAGAAGGAAAACGCAGATGCTGGAAATCAAGAACCTGCACGTGAAGCTGGAAGAAGAGGACAAGCAGATCCTCAAGGGTGTGAACCTGACGGTCGAGCCGGGCCAGGTCGCGGCGATCATGGGCCCGAACGGTTCGGGCAAGTCGACCCTGTCCTACGTCCTGTCGGGCCGCGACGGTTACGAGGTGACGGACGGCTCGGCAACGCTCGAAGGCGAGGAGCTGCTGGACATGGAGCCGGAGGAGCGCGCGGCAGCGGGTCTTTTCCTGGCGTTCCAGTACCCGGTGGAGATCCCCGGCGTCGGCAACATGACTTTCCTGCGGACGGCGGTGAACGCGCAGCGCAAGGCGCGCGGCGAGGACGAAATGTCGGCGGCCGAGTTCCTCAAGGTGATCCGCGAGAAGGCCAAGAGCCTGAAGATCGACGCAGACATGCTGAAGCGTCCGGTGAACGTGGGTTTCTCGGGTGGCGAGAAGAAGCGCAACGAAATCCTCCAGATGGCGATGCTGGAGCCGAAGATGTGCATCCTCGACGAGACGGACTCGGGTCTGGACGTGGATGCGATGAAGCTGGTGTCGGATGGCGTGAACGCGCTGCGCGATGCCGGGCGGTCTTTCCTGGTCATCACGCACTATCAGCGCCTGCTGGACCACATCAAACCGGACGTGGTGCACATCATGGCCAATGGCCGCATCATCAAGTCCGGCGGCCCCGAGCTGGCGCTGGAAGTGGAGCAGAACGGTTACGCCGACCTGCTGGCAGAGGAGGCGTAAATGTCCCTTCCGAAGGCAAAGCAGGATGCAACCGACGCGCGGCTGAACGCGCTCACGCTGCCCACCGGCGGCTGGGCCGAGGCTGCGCGCCGCGATGCGCTGTCCCGCGTGCAGGCCATGGGCCTGCCGGGCGCGCGCGATGAATACTGGAAGTACACCCGCCCGGATACGCTTGTCGCGGTCGACGCGCCCGAGGCGCAGGCGATGGACGCGCAGGAAGCGCCGCTTTTCGGCGCGCGCGACCGGCTGGAGGTCGTGTTTGTCGACGGTGTGTTCGATGCCGAGGCGTCGGACGACCTGTCAATGGAGGGCGTCACCATCGAGCGTCTGGCAGAGGCGTCCGACATCCATTGGGCCAAGGACATCTACGGGGTGCTTGAGACCAACGGCCAGACTCCGGTGCAGCGTCCCCTGGCGGCGCTGAACACTGCCTTTGCGACGGACGGTCTGCTGATCCATGTCACGGGCAAGGCGGCAAAGCCGATCCACATCAACTACGTCCACAAGTCGGGCAACTCGGATGCCATTCTACACCATGTGGTGAAGGTGGATACGAATTGTCAGCTGACAATTCTGGAAAACGGCGCGGCTGCGGCGCGGTTCAACAAGGTCATGGAATGCGACATCGCCGACGGTGGTGCCCTGCATCACGTGCGGGCGCAGGGCCGCGACCATGACCGTCGCGCGGTCACGGGTGTCTATGCCCGTCTGGGCGCGGAATCCGTGTTCAAGAGCTTTACCCTGACCGTCAACGGCGCGCTGACCCGCAACGAGGCGGTGATTGAGTTCAACGGCGACGACGCGGTGGCGCATATCGCCGGGGCCTGCATGGGCGACGGCGCGTTCCACCACGACGACACCGTGTTCATCACCCATGACGCCGTGGGCTGCGAAAGCCGCCAGGTGTTCAAGAAGGTGCTGCGCAACGGGGCCGTGGGCGTTTTCCAGGGCAAGATCCTTGTGAAGGCGGGCGCGCAGAAGACGGACGGCTACCAGATCTCGCAAAGCCTGCTGCTGGACGACGACAGCCAGTTCCTCGCCAAGCCCGAGCTGGAAATCTATGCCGACGACGTGGCCTGTTCGCATGGCTCGACCTCGGGGGCGATCGACGACGATTCGCTGTTCTACCTGCGGGCGCGTGGCGTGCCGAAGGGCATCGCCGAGGACATGATGACCATCGCCTTCATCGCCGAAGCGGTGCAGGAGATCGAGGACGAGTCCCTGCGCGAGGAACTGGTGGAGCGGGTCGAGGCCTGGCTGGCGCGCAGGCGGGGCTGAGACTTGTCCGTATCGACCGATATTGCGGCCATGTACCGACGGCCGGCGGAGGTTCTTCGCCGGCTGTTGTCGCGCGAGGTCAGTGAACCGCGTGCGCTGGCCTACCTGATGGGAGCCTGTGCCCTGATGTTCGTGGCGCGGCTGCCTGCGCTGTCGCGCGAAGTGTCGCTGTCCGATCCCGAACGCTGGGCGCGCGAACCCGGCGCGTATTCCGAGGCCTTGCAGCCGGTGATGGGTGGCACGCTTCTGGCGACGCTGATCTTTCTGCCGCTGATCTTTTACGTCATCGCCTTCGTGGTGCAGATCATCCTGCGGGCCTTTGGTCGCAAGCTGGGCGGTTACGACATGCGGCTGGTGCTGTTCTGGTCGCTGCTGGCGGCGGCGCCGCTGGCTTTGCTGAACGGGCTGACGGCGGGGTTCGTCGGGCCGGGACCGGCGCTGACCATCGTCGGGGTCTTGTGGTTCGCCGTGCTTTTGTGGTTCGTGGCCACCGGGGTGCGGGAAGCGCATCGCTTGGCAGGAGAGAGCGCATGACGCTTCAGGGCTTCGTGAATCTGGCAATCCAGAGCATCGGCGCGCCGCGTGACGTGGCACGGCTGCTGATGTCGACCCGTATGAGCCGCGAAGCGCTGTGGACCGCCTTTGCGCTGGTGGTGGTGGCGAATGCAACGGTTTACGGCCTGTCGCTGGTGATGGATCCGGCCCCTGCGGGTGTGCCGGTGTTCCTGTCCACGGCTGCGGGTTACCTGGTGGTGGAGGCGATCACGCTGGGCGGCACCATCCTGGCGCTGACCTGGCTGGGGCGGCTGCTGGGCGGCGCGGGCCGCATGGCGGACGTCGCTCTTTTGATGATCTGGATGCAGGCACTGAACCTGATCGTGCAGGCGGTGACCTCCGTGTTGCTGCCTCTGTCGCCGGAGTTCGCGGGCATCGTCGTGCTGGCAGGGTCGGCCATCGGCTTCTGGATCATGTTGAATTTCATAGACGAAGCCCACGGGCTGGGCAGCCTGTTCAAGGCGTTCTTCGTCTTTCTGCTGAGCCTGCTGGCGCTTGGCTTCGTACTGTCGATGATCCTGGTTCTGGCCGGGTTCACGCCGGAAGGGATGATGGGCAATGTATGACGTTTTCGAAGTCCGCAAGGACTTTCCGATCCTCTCGCGCGAGGTGAACGGCAAGCCGCTGGTGTATCTGGACAACGGCGCGTCGGCACAGAAACCGCAGGTGGTCATCGACGCGGTGACCAAGGGTTATGCCGAGGAATATGCCAACGTTCACCGCGGGTTGCACTACCTGTCCAATCTTGCGACCGACAAGTACGAGGGCGTGCGCGGCGTGATCGCGAAGTTCCTTGGCGCGAAGGACCCCGACGAGATCGTCTACACCACCGGCACCACCATGGGGATCAACCTCGTGGCCTATGGCTGGGCCATGCCGCGCATGGAAGCGGGGGACGAGATCATCCTGTCGGTGATGGAGCATCACGCCAACATCGTGCCCTGGCACTTCCTGCGCGAACGGCAGGGCGTGGTCATCAAATGGGTGGATTGCGATGCCACCGGCGCGCTGGACCCGCAGAAGGTGCTGGACGCCATCACGCCCCGGACCAAGCTGATCGCCGTGACGCAATGTTCCAATGTGCTGGGAACGATTGTGGACGTGAAGGCGATCTGCCACGGCGCGCGTGAGAAGGGCGTGCCGGTGCTGGTGGATGGCTCTCAGGGCTCGGTCCACATGCCGGTGAACGTCGAGGACATTGGCTGTGATTTCTATGCCATCACCGGGCACAAGCTGTACGGCCCGTCCGCCTCGGGTGCGATCTGGATCAGGCGCGCGCGCATGGACGAGATGCGGCCCTTCATGGGCGGCGGCGACATGATCCGCGAGGTGTCTAAGGAAGAGGTCACCTACAACGATCCGCCGATGAAGTTCGAGGCGGGCACGCCCGGTATCGTCCAGCAGATCGGTCTGGGCGTGGCGCTGGAATACATGATGGACCTCGGGATGGAGAACATCGCGGCCCACGAGGCATCGTTGCGCGACTACGCGGTGGACAGGCTGGGCGGGCTGAACTGGCTGAACGTGCAGGGCACAACGGCGGACAAGGCGGCGATCTTCTCCTTCACCATGCAGGGCGCGGCCCATGCGCATGACATCTCGACCATCCTCGACAAGAAGGGTGTGGCGGTCAGGGCAGGGCACCACTGCGCCGGGCCGCTGATGGATCACCTCGGGGTGACGGCGACCTGCCGGGCGTCCTTTGGCCTGTACAACACCACCTCGGAAATCGACACGCTGGTCGAGGCGCTGGAACTGGCGCACGAGTTGTTTGGCTGACCTGAACGCGCGGCCCTTTGGTCGCGCGATTTCTGTTGCTGCCATCCCGGATTTGCCGTTG
Organism: Sagittula sp. S175; assembly: GCF_049800975.1. Lineage (NCBI taxonomy): Bacteria > Pseudomonadati > Pseudomonadota > Alphaproteobacteria > Rhodobacterales > Roseobacteraceae > Sagittula > Sagittula sp. S175. The sequence goes on along the minus strand of NZ_JBNAGB010000001.1, from coordinate 399,598 downwards.
CAGCGGTCCGGGGCAGCGGCTATACGGCCTCTCAGGCATCCGTAGCTCAGCTGGATAGAGCGCTGCCCTCCGAAGGCAGAGGTCACAGGTTCGAATCCTGTCGGGTGCGCCAATCTCTCCCCGTTCAATGTTTCAGGTGCCTGTCAGAGGCGCTACGCTGCCTTACAGGTGCGCTGGCAGGGCGATGTCGTACAGTCCCAGATGTGCCGCGAGCGTTGCTGTGGACAGTTCGTGGTCGTCCCGCGAGGGCAGGCCGGACACGCCGATGGCGGCAATGACGCCTACTCCCTTGACGCTGACGGGAAATCCCCCGCCGTGGAGGACAAAGTCCTCGTAGCGCAGTCCGACGTCAGGCCATTGTGCACGGCCTTTGAGCCCGTATTCCAGACCGGCCCGCATGGAAGATTTGAACGTGCGCAGGGTCGTGTTGATCTTGCGCCGCCCCCAGTCCTCGTTTTCCGGTGTGGCGCCGGGCAGGGTGGCAAAGAAGTAGCGGCGCGCGGCTGAGCGTATTTCGATGCTGACGGGCGCGGCAATGGCCTTTGCCCGGTCGCGCAAGGCGCAGCCAAGGGCAAAGGCCGTGTCCTCGTCGAAACGGTCCAGCACGAGGCGGCGTTCCTGGTCGGCGATGGCGTCGATGAGGGATTGGGTCATGGCAAGCTGTCCTTGTTGGCTTGAGCCAAGCGTATAGGCTTGTCGCATGGCGGCAATGGCTGGTGCGAGGATGCCTGAAGTTTCCTGTCAGAGATGAGGGGCCGCACCCGGGCGCCCCTGCGGGGCGGCGGGGCTCTGCCCCGGACCCCGAGGGTATTTGGGTCAAGATGAAGGGGAAGGGGCGGGTGCCTTGCCGCTTGGTATACCGGTTTGGACTTCACTCGCTGGACATTGAGGTTTAAGACGGCGCGACAACTTTCGGGAGGCCCATATGCCGCGCTATCGTTCCTACACCTCGACTCACGGACGCAACATGGCCGGGGCCCGTGGCCTTTGGCGGGCGACGGGGATGACGGACGGCGATTTCGGCAAGCCGATCGTCGCCATCGTCAATTCGTTCACCCAGTTCGTGCCGGGCCACGTGCATCTGAAGGATCTCGGCCAGATGGTCGCGCGCGAGGTCGAAGCGGCGGGTGGCGTGGCCAAGGAATTCAACACCATCGCGGTGGATGACGGCATCGCCATGGGCCATGACGGCATGCTGTATTCGCTGCCTTCGCGCGAGGTGATCGCGGATTCGGTCGAGTACATGGTGAACGCGCATTGCGCCGATGCGATGGTCTGCATCTCGAACTGTGACAAGATCACTCCGGGGATGCTGATGGCCGCCATGCGCCTGAACATCCCGGTGATCTTCGTGTCCGGTGGTCCGATGGAAGCGGGCAAGATCGACCTCGCCTCGCTGGATGTGAAGAAAGTCGACCTGGTCGATGCCATGGTTGCCGCCGCGTCCGAAACCTACACCGACGAGGAAGTGCAGCATATCGAGGAAAACGCCTGCCCGACCTGCGGGTCGTGCTCGGGCATGTTCACCGCGAACTCGATGAACTGCCTGGCGGAAGCGCTGGGTCTGGCGCTGCCGGGCAACGGATCTACGCTGGCGACGCATGCGGACCGTAAGGGGCTGTTCCTCGAAGCGGGGCGCAAGATCGTCGAGATCACCAAGCGCCATTACGATGGTGAAGAGGCGGGCCTGCTGCCGCGCGAGATCGCGACCTTCGAGGCCTTCGAAAACGCCATGTCGCTGGATATCGCCATGGGCGGTTCGACCAATACCGTGCTGCACCTGCTGGCGATTGCCAACGAGGGTGGCGTGGATTTCACCATGGACGACATCGACCGTCTGTCGCGCAAGGTGCCGTGCCTCTGCAAGGTCGCGCCGAACATCGAGAACGTCCACATGGAGGATGTGCATCGCGCGGGCGGGATCTTCTCGATCCTTGGGGAGCTGTCGCGCGCGGGTCTGCTGCACAATGACTGCAAGACCGTGCATTCCGCGTCCATGGGGGCGGCGATTGCCAACTGGGACATCGCCGTGGCCAACAACCCCGAGGCGGAAAAGCTGTTCAGCGCGGCCCCCGGAGGCGTGCGCACCACGCAGGCGTTTTCCACGGAGAACCGCTACAAGGAGCTGGACAAGGACCGCAAGGGCGGCGTGATCCGCTCGAAGGAACACGCGTTCTCGCAGGATGGCGGCCTTGCGGTGCTGTTCGGCAATATCGCGCAGGACGGCTGCATCGTGAAGACGGCGGGCGTGGATGCGTCGATCCTTCAGTTCACCGGCACGGCGCATGTCTGTGAGTCGCAGGACAAGGCGGTCAGCGACATCCTCACCGGCAAGGTGAAGGAAGGTGACGTGGTGGTGATCCGCTACGAGGGGCCGAAGGGTGGGCCGGGCATGCAGGAGATGCTGTATCCGACCTCCTACCTGAAATCGAAGGGGCTGGGCAAAGCCTGCGCCCTGCTGACGGACGGTCGTTTCTCGGGCGGCACCTCGGGCCTGTCCATCGGGCACGTCTCGCCCGAGGCGGCGGAGGGCGGCACCATCGGGCTGGTCGAAAAGGGTGACAAGATCGAGATCGACATCCCGAACCGCACCATCCATCTGGCGGTGGACGACGCCACGCTGGCGGCCCGCCGTGCCGCCCGCGACGAGAAGGGCTGGCAGCCCGAGGAACAGCGCTCGCGCAAGGTGTCCACTGCGCTGAAGGCCTATGCCGCCATGGCGACCTCGGCCGCCAAGGGCGCGGTGCGCGACGTGGAGCAGCTGACGCGCAAGTAAGCTGCGCATCGGAACATTAGAGCGGGGCTCGGGTCTGTGTGATCCGGGCCCCGTTTCGTCCCTTGGGCAAGTGAGGCGCGCAGCTTTTGCCTTCATCTTGATCCAAATACCCTCGGGGGAGTCTCTCGGTACGGGAGACGGGGGCAGCGCCCCCTGTCGACGTCGCGTGCGTCGGACCATTTGGCATTGCGCGAACCGCGCTTGGGTGCAAACCTTTCCGGGATGTGAAAGGGGTGCCATGGGCCTGACGCGGCGCGATTTTTTCTGGCTTGGGTTCTTTGGCTGCGTGCTGGCGGCCTGGGCTGCGCTGTACCTGATGACCTTGGGTGCGGGCGTGGACCTGCTGGGGCGCGCCGGGATGTGGGGGGAGGCGCTGGCCGCGCTCTGCACGGGGACCGAGGCCAGCGTGGCTGGTGTTGCTGCCGTCTGGGGCATGTGGGGGGCGATGAGCGTGGCCATGATGGGGCCGACGCTGGTGCCGATGCTGGCGACGTATCAGCGCTTTGCCGGGCGCGTCGCGCGACCGGTGGCCGGGCAGGTCGGCATCGTGCTGGGATTCCTTGGCGTCTGGCTGGCGTTTTCCATTCTGGCGGCGGCGGCGCAGGTGGCGTTGTCACGGGCCGGGCTGGTGGATGCGCGCGGCGTGGCGGCGACCGGCCTTCAGGGCGGGCTGTTGCTGCTGGCAGGCGCCTGGCAGTTCAGCGCCGCCAAGATGCGCTGCCAGAGCGCGTGCCTCTCGCCGATGAGCTATTTCATCGGGCGCTTCCGTGAGGGGCTGGGCGGCGGCCTCAACATGGGGCTGGAGATGGGCCGCGACTGCCTTGGATGCTGCTGGGCCATCATGGCGCTGGGATTCGTCGGCGGGGTGATGAACCTCGCGTGGATGGGTGTCGCCACTGTTCTGATGGTGCTGGAGAAGCTGCCGGGGATCGGGCAGGCTGTGCGCGTGCCGCTTGGGATATTATTCTGCGTGAGTGGTGTGGCCGTTTGGGCCTGGAACGTCATCTAGGGAGGAAGAATGGCACTTGATCGCAAACCGGATGCGGACCGGCTGCCTGTCAGTCAGAGGATCGACCAGCGGATGCCGAATCCGAAGCGTCGGCGGATGCGCCCCACGGATTGGGCGATCAAGGGGGAGCTTTTTCTGAATTGCTCGTGCACGGTGTTCTGTCCTTGCGTCGTGTCGCTGGGCAAGCATGACCCGACCGAGGGCACCTGCAAGGCCTGGATGGCCATTGCCATCGATGAAGGGCACTACGAGAACCACGACCTGACGGGGATCAATGTCGGCCTGATGGTCGAGATCCCCGGCAAGATGGCCGAGGGCGACTGGCGCGTGGCGGCCTATATCGACGAGCGCGCCTCGGCGGGGGCCTATGACGGGCTGTTGAAGATCCTGTCGGGTGAGGCGGGCGGCACCACGGGGCTGTTCACGCTGCTGGTCAGCACCATCATCGGCCATGAGCGCGAGAAGGTGGAGATCGTGCGCGATGGCACCAAGCGGGGTCTGTATATCGGGCGCAAGATCCAAGGCGAGATCGAGATGATCCCCGGCGCTTCGCGCGATCACCCGGTGGTGGTGTCGAACACGCAATACTGGATGGGGCCGGATGTGATCGTGGCCAAGGCGAACAAGTCCAAGGTGCGCGACTATGGCCGCGTCTGGGACCTGTCGGGCAAATCCGGCGAGATTTGTGCAATCGACTGGAAGGGAGCGGCGAAGTGAAGTTGACGCCCGATGTCGTGCTGATGATGGCGCGCTACAATGCCTGGCAAAACAAGCAGTTGCAGGCGAGTTTTGCAACGCTGTACCGGGAGGCGCTGACGCAGGACCGAGGCGCGTTCTTTGGCTCGATCCTCGCGACGGCGAACCATCTGTTGTGGGGGGATTCGATCTGGATGGCGCGGTTTACCGGCAAGGGGCGGCCTCCGGGCGGGTTCGACGAGAGCACGCGTTTGACGGACAGTGCCGAGGCCTGGGCGGTTGAGCGGTTCCGGCTGGATGGTGAGATCCTCCTGTGGGCCGAGAAGCTGCGGGCGGTGGACCTGACCGGGCCGCTGTCGTGGTATTCGGGGTCGATTGGCGCGGAGGTCTCGAAGCCGCGGGCGCAATGTGTGCTGCATTTCTTCAACCACCAGACGCATCACCGGGGACAGATCCACGGAATGTTGACGGCGGCGGGGGCCAAGGGGCCGGTGTCGGACCTGATCTTCATGCCGGACGAGGGGCCGTGGTTGTGAGCAGCGCTGGTCCGTGCCATGACGGCGCGGACGACAGATAGGGGGCTGCCATGACAGATCGGAACGAGCCGACACTGGAAGACATCGAGCGCGAGCGGGCGGCCATGTTCCGTCCGGCGTGGATCGCGTCACTGGCGCGGGGAGCATTGCCGCTGGGAGAGACCTTCTGGGGCGGTTTCCTGGGGATGCAGCTGATCCTGATGCCGCTCTGGCTGGTTCTGGTGGTGTTCGTTCCCGCTTTTTTGCCGGGCTTTGGCTGGTGGACGATGTTGGTGTTCTTTGTCTTGCAGGCGGTTTGGACGCTGGTGGTGACGCAGGCGGTGGTCCGCGTGGCTCCGGGCGCCCGGCAGGCGGGAGGCTGGCGCTGGGTGGCGATCCTCGTGGCGGTTCTGACGCTGGTGCAGGTGCTGGCGCTGTTCTGGATGTGGCTGACTGGGACTTTGTGAGGTTTCGCCGCGTGGATACGCGGCGACCGGCGCGGGGGGGGGCCCCCCCGCCCCGGGCGGGGTTTGGTGGGGTGGTAGGGGGCGGCAACGTTTG